>JBAXPY010000009.1:0-24236 GCA_037132035.1 Candidatus Moraniibacteriota bacterium
ATTTATAATTCTTCATTTCCAGTAGTAAATCAATCTTACTCTGTAATTGTTGGTCAAGGTGGGGCTCAAAATGTTAATGGAGGAAATTCTGTATTTTCTACGATCACGACTACTGGCGGAGGAATGGGCGGTTATGATAATAGTAATAATAAAGGTGGAACTGGTGGTAGTGGCGGAGGAGCTTATTGGTATCAAGCAAGCACTGGCGGCAGCGGCGATAGAGTCACAAATCCAATACAGGGTAATGTTGGCGGAACTTCACCATATTATTCTTTGGGTAATAATGGTCGTGGCGCAGCAGGCGGTGGCGGAGCCGGAGGTATTGGCCAGGACTATGTACCAAATATAAGCTATAAAACTGCTCCTCAGTATGCAGGCGGTGGCGGAGTTGGATTGGCATATCTAATTTCTGGTACGCCCACTTATTATGCAGGCGGTGGCGGTGGCGGAGCTATATATACGCAAGATGGGTGGCTTACGATAAAAGGTCTTGGCGGGCTTGGTGGAGGCGGAAATGGCGGCGAGGACACGACAACTCCCGCTCAAAATGGTGTAAGTAATACTGGAGGCGGTGGCGGTGGTGCTGGAAATGGCACTGGAGGTTCTGGTGGCTCTGGTATCGTCATCATCCGCTATCCAACAGTATCAGTGACCTTTGATGGAATCCAAGCCACAAATGTTTCAATGGTTGGCTCAACAAGTATTACAGCAACATCACCAGCTCATGTTGCTGGCGTAGTGGATGTGTCGATTGCCAACCCAGACAGTAATAGCGCAACGCTTTCTAATGGTTTTGCATATAATAATCCTCCGACGGTAACATCTATTGATCCCGCGTCAGTCATAAAAGCAGGTGGTACTAGTGTGACAATTTCTGGGGCAAATTTTGTTGGCACTCCTGGCGTAACTTTTGGAGGAATTGCAGGGATAAGTGTGAATAGGATTGATGCTAATACAATTAGCGTGATTACCCCAGTCCATTCAACGGGAACTTTTGATATTGTCGTAACTAACCCCGATGGACAAACTGGAACTCTAGCCGGCGGAATTACTTTCACTGAGCTGCCACCGACAATTTCTGCTGTTAATCCAAGTGTTGGCCCTCCATCTGGCGGGACGAATGTGACGATTACGGGAGCGAATTTCTATATGGGTGGTTCCATCGACGCCTATACGAAAATGCTTTTGCATGGTGACGGTACGAATGGTTCAATCATTTTTACCGATTCATCTTTAAGCCCAAAAACCGTGACAGCCAATGGCAATGTTCAGATTTCAACTACCCAATCCAAGCTTGGAGGAAAGAGTATATATTTCGATAATAATACCTCTTATTTGTCAGTGCCAACCAGTGCCGATTTTGAGTTTACGGGAGATTATACTATTGATTTTTGGACATATCAAGTGGCATATCCGTCAGCTAATAGGGGTAAAAATCTAATTTCTTATGGCAATCATTTTGCTGGCCAGCAATTCTTTGATATTGTCTTGGCTGAAGCTGGTATTTTGAATCTTTCTTTGTATAATGTGTCGGACTATGTCTACTCGGTGTCATCATCTGCTGGTGCATTTCCCTTGAATCAGTGGGTTCATGTTGTTGGCGCAAGAAGTGGTAGTAATGTTTATTTATTTATCAATGGCATACAAGCTGGCTCTGCTACATACAGTGGTTCGTTTACTCCAACTGGAAAAACTTTGATAATAGGTCATAGCAACTTCAGGTCGGAATATATTCCTATGAATGGCTACATCGACGAACTCCGCATCAGCAAAGGCATTGCTCGCTGGACATCTAGCTTTACTCCTCCAACAAGTCCCTATGGAACAACTCCGCCAGCTGTTACTTTTGGTGGAATTTCTGCAAATAATATTCAATTAATCGATTCATCAACCATCACCGCAACAACCCCGACGCACAGCGCTGGTTTTGTTGATGTGACCGTTACTAATCCGGACAATGCAAGCGCGACACTCACTCGTGGATTTGCCTATTATCCTGACAGATATGCTTTTAGCTCATTTCCAGCGACTTTGCGAGAAACAGAAATTGGAAATTTTACAGTTCAGGCTCGAGATACTGAGGGCAATGTTCTTGTTGCGCCAGAAGATATTGCATTAGATCTTTCATCCTCTTCAACTTCAGGATTCTTTGCGAGGAATCTAACGGAAGACGTTTCCACTCGTTGGAATTATAATTCAGTTATTTTGCCAGCGGGCCAATCGTCGGTAACTTTTTACTACAAAGATAATATTAAAGGAACGCCAACTATTGAAGCTAGAGCAACAGCTATTCCTGGTAGTGCTGCCGCAAGTCAGCAAATATCTGTTACGAGTCGGTATCGTTTATTGGTGACTGGCATTACGAATCCAGTTAAAGCAGGAATTCCTAGTTCAGTAACGGTGCAAGCTGTTGATTTCAATGGACAGCCGCTACACGACTATGCTGGATCGGTGCATTTTACTTCGACAGATATCGGAGCAGTGCTTCCTCCCGATTTTACTTTTACGGCGAACATGCTAGGAGAGCATACTTTTGTTAATGGAGTAGCTCTTACAACTGTCGGAACATGGAATGTGACGGTGACAGATAAGGCTGATGCGAATATCGCTGGAACTCAAATGGGAATAGTAGTCACAACTCCTAATGCGGGAACTATTTCTAGGTTAAAAATAATTTCTTCTCCGCAATCGTTTGGTATTGATAGTCATAGTTCAGCTATTACGATTCAAGCTCAGGATGTTTCTGGTCAAGGTATTCCAGTTGGTGTTAATATTCCGATTTATGTCTATATCGATTCTGCGACAGGTCAATTTTCAATTGATGGAGAAGCTGGCTGGAGTAGTGCAGAACCGTTTGTAGTAACGATTAAGCAAAATTCTACCACTGCAAGTTTCTATTATAAGGATAGTACGCTTGGTTTGCATAATTTAATTGTTCGAGAAGATGTTGGTGAGGGTGTTGATGTTGGATGGCTTAATGATACTCAGTCTGAAACTACCTTGACTGGTGGCGCAGTTAAGGTTGTACTTAATGTGACAAATCAAAATGTCTCAGCGGGAAATGTTTCCGATCCAATAATTGCTTCTCTCGAAGATATTGATGGTAATATCGTCACAACACTTACTAATGAGAGAATATATCTGACAACCAATTCTCCAACGGGAAAATTTTCTGCCTACAATAATGTGGATGATTGGGTAAATTCTTTTTCAGTCATTATTCCTGCCGGGCAGTCATCAGCTACGGTATATTACAAAAATCAAGTGGCTGGTACAGATAATATTATTCTTTCCGATGCTTATCCCGCCAATGGTGTCACCGGTCTTACTGATGACAGTAAGGATTTAGTGGTTAGTAGTGGAATGGTGGCGAAATATGTTTTTGCTACTGCTGCTTTTGAATCAGTGCTAGGAGCAGTTTCTCCGCAGATTTCAATTCAAACTCAAGATCAATATAATAATCCGACTCAGGTTACTGAAGATACGGCCGTCTATTTGTATACTACTTCCGGTGGAATATTTTCAATCAGTAGTTCATTTTTAACCGCTATTTCTAGTGTTGTTATTCCTAGCAATCAATCCACGGCAAATTTTTATTTCAAGCAATCAAACTATGCTGCTTCGGCTTCCATTACCGTTTCGGATAATAGCACCAGTCCAGATGGGGGGGTGGGTATTTCTGATGCAACACAAAATGAATCGCTCGTGCCAGGTAGTATTTCAAAATTAATGCTAACCGTTGATAGCACTAGTTCGGTTGCCGGCGCGGCTTCATCAGTAATTACGGTGAAATCATATAATGCCAATGATGTAAATATCCCAGTTCCAACTAATTTGACTGTTAACTTGTTAACTAGCGCTAGCGGAACGGGAAAATTTGATACTAGTAATGTTGGTGCATATGATGGAAGTGTGACAAGTGTCACGATTCCAGCGGGACAATTATCAGCGGATTTTTACTATAAAGATACAAAAGTTGGATCGCCTGTTGTGACGGCGGCTGCTGGTGGCACAACTTCTGCTACGAAGACATTTGATATCCTGGAGGGTGATGCAAATAAAATTGTTATCATGAGTTCAGCGCAAACACTGGAAGTTGGTCAAAAGAGTGCTGCGATTAACATTGAAACGCAAGATCAATATGGCAATCCAAGAAAGCTAGCAAGTGACACTAGTATATATTTACATGCTAGCTCTCTTTCTGGAGCATTCTTTGATTCCATTGGAAATATTGTTACTGAAATAGTAATTAGTTCTGGAACAAGCAATAGCACTTTTTATTATAATGATGTGACGATGGGCACTCCACAAATTACTGCTTCAGATTATTTCTATCCAGATTCTCCTGATCAAGGACTTTTGAATGCAACGCAAATTGCAAATATTAATTATGGTAACGTTACAAAGTTAGCATTAGACACAATCAATAATAACTTAGTCGCAGGAACATCTTCTGGAGTGATTGATGTTAAGGCATATAATTCGTCAAATATTAATATCCCGACCTCTTCGGATTTGACTGCTAGTCTCGTTTCTTCAACTATGGGCAAGTTTGATATCAGTAATTCTGGAGCATTCGATGGGTCAATTACTTCTATCACAATATTGCAAAGCCAATCTGCCGCAACGATTTATTATAAAGATAATATAGCTGGATCTCCAACAATCACTGCTTCATCCACAGGAAAAACAGCGGGAACGCTGGCTCTGAATGTATCGGCTGGAGCAGCAAGCAAGCTGGCTATAGCTTCTACACCTCAAACTTTGTCAGCAGGACAAAAAAGTGCGGCTGTGAATATCCGCACCCAAGATGGTTATAATAATATGCAAAATGTTGTTGCGGATAAAACCATTTATCTTCATTCTAGCTCAGCAATAGGAATATTTTTGGACGCAACTGGCGACACGATTACTCAGGTAATAATATTAGCAGGGACAAGTAGCGCAACGGTTTATTATAGGGATGATGTGGCTGGTAGCCCTGTGCTTACTTTTTCTGACTATGTTTATCCAGATTCTCCAGATCAAGGATTGGAAAATGTTACACAAACTGAAACGATTAATTGGGGGGCGATAACAAAGCTGACATTGGAAGCGGCAGATGTAAGTTTATTGGCTGGTGTAGTTTCGCCACTAGTTACAGTTAAGAGTTATAATGTTAACAATCTCAATGTTCCAGTAACGAGTGATTTGGTTATTAATCTATCTTCAGCATCATCGGCTGGAAGATTTGATACTAATTCTTCTGGAACATTTGATGGCAGTATAAATTCTGTTACAATTCTGCAAAATCAATCATCGGTCAGTTTTTACTATAAAGATACCGCGATTGGCTCTCCTTTGGTGACGGCAGTGTTCGCAGGAAAAACTTCTGGAACACTTGCTTTTAGTGTTGCAGCCGGAGCAGTTACTAGGTTAAGTATAAATACTGAAGCGCAAGCATTGGAGCTTGGTCAAAAAAGTGCAGTAATGGCAATTGAAACGCAAGATGCTTTTGGTAATATTCAAAATGTCAGTGCAGACACCACGCTCTATCTCCATTCATCGTCTGCGACGGGAATATTTCTTGATGCGGCTGATCAAATAATATCAACAGTTGTGATTAACAGTGGGCTGAATAACGCGGAGTTTTATTATAGGGATACTGCAATAGGTAGTCCACAAATTACTATTTCTGATTTTGCATATCCAGATTCTCCTGATCAGGGGCTCCTGAATACGACACAAAACGAGAGCATAATTTATGGCGTTGTAAAAAAATTCGCTTTGAATTGTGCGTCAAATATTCTTACTGCTGGATTGCCATCAGGAGTTTTGTCTTTGACAGCGCTCAATAATTATGACCAGCTCGTTCCAGTGACAGCTGATACGACGGTTAATTTGAGCTCTATTCCCGGAGATGGGAAATTTGATACTGAGAGCAATGGCCTGTTTGAAATTAATCAGGTGGTTATTGCTAATGGTCAAAGTAGCACCACTTTTTATTACAAGGATACTGCCTCTGGATCGCCAACAATAACGGCTGCGAAAAATGGCATAGTATCCGGAACTTATTCATTCAATATTTCTGCGAGTAATGTATACCAGATGATTTTTGCAAACAATCCTTTTTCAGTCTCAGCCGGTAATCCCACTCCCGCCTTCATTCTCCAATTCCGAGACCAATACGGAAATGTTAAATTACTGGATAGTTCTTTGGTTATTAATCTGGCTTCGACAGAAACATTGAATGGAGGATTCGCAGCATTTTCAGGGGGTCCGTGGAATATCACTAGTGTTAATGCGAATCCTGGTGTTTCAGCGGTTAATTTTTACTATCGTGATACTTTAGCTGGAACGAAAAATATTTCCGCAACAACGAGTGGTGTCGTCGGAGCTAATCAGGATGTTACTGTGACTGGTGGATCTGCGCATCATCTGACTTTCACGAGCAACTCCCAGACAATTATTGCGCTAGATCAGGGATTGCTAACTGTTCAGCTTCGAGATCAGTATGATAACCCAACCGGGGCAGTTGGTAATGTGACGCTTGGATTAAGTTCCGATAGTACCCACGCGCAATTTTCCAATGCGCTTTCTCCCTGGTCATCAGTTAGTAGCTATGTACTAGCAAATGGCCAGAGTACCACTACTTTCTACTACAAAGATTGGAATGTAGGCACACCAACTATTGTCGTAACAAGCGATGGAATAATAGAAACTTCTCAGCAAGAATCAATTACTGCCGGAGTAGCGTCTAAATTCTTTTTCCAGTCCGCGTCTCAGACGATTGCGTTAAACACCCCATCTAGTCCGATCAGCTTTTATCTTACTGATAGTAACGACATAAGAGTTAATGCCTCTTCTGATATGACTGCTAATATGATTTCTGATAGTCTGACGGGAGAGTTTTCTTTAGATGGTTTGAGTGACTGGACGAATAGCTTGAATATTTCTCTTTTGGCTGGAGAAAGTTTGAAAAACTTCTATTATCGAGACGCAACTGTTAATACTCCAACTATTACCATTAGTGCTTCCGAGTTTACTTCTAATTCTCAGCAAGAAAATTTGATTAACGGTTCAATTGAAAAAATCGTCATGAGCAGCGTTGATACTTCGCAGGTGGGGAATGCGATAGCGGTAACAATTCAAACTCAAACCAATTCTAGTCTTCCTGTTTCAGTGAATGGTGATACGATTTTTGACTTGACAAAATCTGGTAGTACTGGTCAATTTTCTTTGAGTAGCTCTCCTTGGAACTCCATCACTCAGGTGACTATTCCAGCAAAACAATATGCAAAAACGGTCTATTTTAAGGATACGACGGCTGGCACTGTAACGCTTACAGCAGACGAAAATATTTCGGAAGGCTGGACGGCTGTCACGAAAGAAATAACATTTGGAGCGGGAGCGGTGCAAAAATTGAATTTGATTGCAAAGCCAACTTCTGTCGCAATGGGAACTGCTTCAAATGTTTTCACGGTCCAAGCTCAAGATCAATATGGTAACGCGGTGCTTGTTGATAGTGACAAAACCGTCTATCTTTATGGCGCTGTTCAGAGTAGTTTTGCGGCCAATTCAAATGGGCCATGGAACTTATCCGCAGCAACAATCTTAGCTGGGACGAGTACGGCGAGCTTCTATTATAAAGATCAAATGCCGGGAACAAAAAATGTTGTTGTTTCTGATTATGCTCCGCTCGATAATCCAGATTTGGATATTGTAAATGCAGTCGCTTCAATTGATGTCATTGGTGATACGCCCAATAAATTGAAAATTACATCTGGTGAGCAAACAATTTCGGCTGGTAGCTATAGCACGGCGATAACGATCGAGCTGGAAAAAAGTGATGGTAGCCCAGCAATTATTGGAGCGCCAGTTAGCATTAATCTGACATCTAGTCCTGTAGGTTTAAGCGCTTTTAAATTAGCTGCCCAAGATAACGTTGAAGCAATTAGCCAGGTGATTGTGCCAACTGGATCAAGCGTCGCTACCGTTTATTACACCAACAGAATCGTTGGTACATATTCTTTGGGTGCAAATGCGAATAATGTGATCAGTGACGCGCAACAATTGACGGTAACTGCTGGTAGTCCAGCGAAATTTGTTTTCATGAATGCGCCACAAACAAAAACGGCGGGTCTTATTTCTGATCAAATGCGGATTCAGCTTTGGGATAGCTATAATAACGTTGCAAATGCTGTGAGCGATCTTACTATAAATCTTACGACAACTTCCATTGCTGGAAAGTTTTCCTTGCAAAATGGGGGAGCCTGGTCGGATATTACGAGTCTGATTTTGCCGAGCGGATCTAACGATGCATTTTTCTACTACAAAGATACAGCGACTGGAACATTTGCTCTTACGGCTAATGAGTCTCTAAGTAGTGGCTTGGTAGCTGCAACACAAAACTATATTGTGTCAGCAGGAGATTTAGCAAGTATTGTGTTTCTGTCTTCTGGCCAGACGCTCGTGGCAGGACAAGTCTCCAGTGTGATGTCACTTGGCTTCAGGGATGCATTTGGAAATGCGAAGATGCTTGCGCAACCAATCGAGCTCTATCTGTATTCCTCATCGAGTGAGGGAATCTTCAGTCAGAACTCGGGTTTTTCTGACACGATAACTTCAATCTCAGTCGTTGCGGGTAGTGGCGGGACAACATTCTATTATAGAGATACAAAAAGTGGTATGCCGATTGTGACAGCTAGCGATCAATCAGCGCTTGATGATCCGATTGATTTGGGAATTGCCAATGCCGCACAAGTGCAAATGATCGCCCCGGGCAGTCCTGCAAGGATGCAGTTAGCTAATGTCAATTCCTCACTGATTGCAGGAAATTATAAGACATTTGATTGGAGAATTCAAAATCAATATGGAGTCGAAGTGGCTCCAGATAGTTCTCTTGAGATCTACCTTTCTTCTTCTGATGGAAGCGGTAAGTTTTCTCTAAGCCAAACTTTTAATTCGGAAGACCTTATTAATCATTTTTCATTATCAGCAGGCAATTCCCAAAAAACACTATATTATAGAAATACTATTTCTGGAAATGTTACAGTCAGTTTTTCGGATGTCTCTACTCCGCCAGAAAGTCCGGACAGTGGAATAGTCAATACTAGCCAGAGTTTTTCTGTTTTACCATCCTCGGTTTCCAATCTTGTTTATTTAACCTCAGCACAAGATTTATCGGCCGGAGAAATCTCCTCGGAGGTCGTAGTTGGAGTGCGCGATACTTTTGGAAATGTAGTTGTTCTCTCATCTGACCTACCAATCTATTTCAATAGCACTTCTGGCACGGCAAACTTTTCTGCTAGCACTAATTTCTCCCAACAGAATCTTATTAGCCAATCAATAATTCCTGCCGGATCTTCCGCGGCTAATTTTTACTATCAAGATAAAACTGTAGGAAGTCCTGTGGTCACTGTTTCTGATCAGGTACCTCTGGATGACCCTGACGCAGGCCTTCTGAACGCCGTGCAAACTTTTTCTGTACGATCAGGTAATGTTGCTAAATTAATTTTTGACCAAAATTTGGGCGCAGTGATTGCTGGTGGGATTTCTGATCCGATCACTATAAAAACTCAGAACGCTTTTTCGGTGGATGCGCCAGTGCTTGGTGATGCGGTAGTTTTTCTTTTCTCTTCTTTTACTGGTGGAAGTTTCGCTCTTTCACCCTCTGGTCCTTGGGGAGTCACATCGGTAATTATTCCTGGCGGTCAAAATAGTATTCAGGCATATTATCGCGATTCTAATTCTGGAACACCTGTTATTACTGCTTCAGATACGAATGTTTCATTACCGGATACTCTATGGACTAATGCCACGGGAACAATTAGTGTTAGCGCCGGAGTGATTACTCAATTGGCATTTACTACGGCGCCACAAACGATAATTACCAGGCACCCTTCGCAGTTGTTGCAGGTTCAAGCGAGAAATATATATGGCAATCCTACTTCCGTTAGCGCTGATCAGCGAATATATTTGCGATCTTCATCTGATCAGAGTGAATTTCTCGCGAATTTGGGCGGTTCTTGGGGGGCGAGTTATGTGACAATTCCGGCTGGACAAAATGCGATTGATTTCTATTATCATGATTTTTCCGTAGGAGCTTCTACGCTTACGGCTTCCGATAATCTTCCTCCAGTCCCTGATACTGGCCTCACGAATGCTGTTCAGACTGAGGTGATAGTAGCGCAGGTGGTGGATCATTTTCTTGTGACTAATATTTCTGACCCTCAGATTCAGGGCGAGCCAAGTTCGGTTGTGGTTATGGCGCAGGACGCCGAGGATTATGTGGTTAATTCATATTCCGGGACAATTCATTTTGCTTCCTCCGACCTTGATGCAGTATTGCCGATTGATTATACTTTCATTCCTGCGACTGATAGTGGGCTGCATACTTTTGGAAATGGCGTGTCCTTTTTGCATGCGGGGGAGAAGTGGGTAAGTGTTACTGATGGAGTAAATATATCTGGCGTTCAGCAGGATATCACGGTCATTTCCAATACAGCTGGATCAGTTAAAAAAATAAAGTTTACTGATACCGATTCGCCGTTAGGGGTAAATAAAAATACTGCTTCAAAGCCAATGACAATTAGGATGTTTGATGCTGATGATAGAAATACTAATGCTGGTCCGGGTGGTTATCCAATTCGACTTTCTTCTGGCTCGAATTCTGCAAAATATTCTCTAAATCCGAACGGTCCTTGGATTGAGGATGGATTTTTCAATATTCCGGAAAACCTGGGTTTCATTGTTGTTTATTACAAAGACAGCAAGGCGGGAGCGGAGGTTATTTCTGTAAGTGACTGGGAGGGTGGCGTAGATGATTCGAATATTGCAAATGATAGTTTGGCTGTTATTGTTCGTTCGATTAAAATCAATTCGAATACCCATCTTGAAGTAAATAATAACGGTCACTATTATCAAGACAGCCCAGTAATTTTTAGCAAGGACGACACGGGCTATTATTATGGCAGGGTGAATTTTGACTTGTCATTAATTGATGAGGTGACAGGCGCAGCGAAATTAGTTGACATTAATATCGCTTGGAAAGATCCATCGGGTGCGGTTCTGGCCACACAAGCAGTTTTGAATGTTTCAAGTTATAGTTACAATATTAATCCCATCGAGGGGACCGCTTTAAGTGCCGGAAATTATACTTTGGAAGTCTCTGCCTTGGATGTCGCCACGGGAGTAACTGGGGAATCAATAATTGATATCCCAGTTTCTGGCTGGGTGGATAATGTTGATTATAGCGCTGATACGCTAACGATTGGGAATAATCTTAATTTTACGGTCGAAACAAAGCAAGATGGAGTATTTACTGATCCTGGAAATTTGGTTGTTGCTTGGAAGGATAATAATGGTAATGATGTTCCTGGCGACCAATATATTAAAAACCTTTCTGGACTAACCAAGATTAGCACGGGAAAATATAGCGGTTCAATCATAACCAATGGATTGGTGGCGGATAAGAAATATTTTCTCTACACTAAAGTTTATGACGCGAGTAATAATACATTGGCGGAAGATAACCATCGTGATATTGTGATGCAAAATAATCCTGCTCTGGCACCGAAAAATTTTCAAATTGAAAAAATTCTGACATCTGTTCCGCCTGCAGCCGAAACTTATAATTTGAAATTTAATTGGGATGTTTCTATGGGGGCGACCAAGTATAATCTCTATCGTACTCAAAATAAATTCTCCGGACTTTTTGATGATCCTTGCAGTATTAGTCAGATCAAATTTGGTCATCGCTATGGTGATCCGGGAGCTACTACCCCATTTTGCGAGCTGAGTGGTCTTATGCAGGATGGAACTGACGATACTATTAGTTGGGTGAAAATGGCTGAAATTGACGGTTTGCAAGTTGAGTATATTGTTCCATGGACTGAAATTCAGAGTGATCTACTAAATAATGTCTATTACTACATCCTTCGTGCAGAAAATTCAATTGGAGAAAGCGGTTATTCTACTATGGCGGTGTCGCTCAAGAAGAATTTTAATACGAACACAACTAAGGCTAATATCAATTGGACCTCACTTCCATATGCTACGAAATATCAAAAAGCTTCTGATATAATAGCTGATATGGAGGGAGGAATTGGCAATGGAAGCAATGCCAAAGTATCCTCAATCACTCGTTGGCGACCAGATACGCAAAATATTTTGTCCTATTACTATGACACATTTACTCATCATTGGATGGGAACAGATTTCACTGTGAATCCTGGGGACGGCATATCCGTTCAGTTATCAAAAAATATGTCTAATTTTAACTGGACAATTGCTGGAAGTGACGTGCAAAATGCCAAGACATTTATAACAAATATCACCAAGGCCAATATCAACTGGACCTCTCTTCCCTATACTACTAAATATCAGAAAGCGTCTGATATGGTTCGGGATATGGAGGGAGGAATTGGCAATGGAAGCAATGCCAAAGTATCCTCAATCACTCGTTGGCGACCAGATACGCAAAATATTTTGTCCTATTACTATGATACTTTTACCCGCCAATGGATGGGAACGGATTTCTCTGTCAATCCTGGGGATGGTGTTTCAATTCAGCTTTCCAAGAATACAACCTCGTTTGATTGGAGCCAGCCATTGGTTATAAATCCCTATAAATAAGTATGTTTTGACGGAAACTTGATTTTTCAAGTATTTCCAGCTAGTGTTTGGTTAGCATTGGCAGCGGAGGGCAGCCAATAGGGAGGCTGTTCTTTTTATATTTACAAGATTGAAGTTTGGCAAAAATCTATTGATGAGACGAAAGGAAAATTCTAGATGAGCGAGAACGCCTATGAAAAAGAGGTAATCACCCCGGGGAACATGGCCTCAGCCCTGGCTTTCCGGACAAATGGCGAGAGCTTCGGGAATTGCCAGGCAATTGAAATTGTTCTGGATGATCGCCCGGAATGGCAGAGTGAAGTGGGGTTTGTTTTTAAGCCGCATATTAATGCGTTAATGAATGAAAGGGTGGAGACGCCTGGTGGAATGAGGCCTGTTATGTGGCAGCTTCCAACGACAGACGGTGGAGGGCATAAGTCCGAGATTATCGCAGCGCTTGGAACTCCGGAGGCATTTCTGGGATTGGGTCGTGATCTGGTTGTCATGATGGATCATGATGTCCTGCGGCGTGGTGCGATGCCTTGTGTGACAACTAATTTTTATGACACTAAGGCAATTACCAAAGATAATATTCATTTGCTTCGCGCATATCTTCAGGGTCTCGGCAACGCCAACAAGGAAGCCGGCGTTGCCAATCTTACAGGCGAATCAGCCGTGGTTCGCTATGCAGTGACCGCTTTTTGCGATCGAAATCTGGAGAGTCAGCTTTTTATGAATGTTGCCGGAACGTGCATTGGGTTGGCGCATGTGGAAAAATATTTGGACGGATCAGGAGTCCGTCCCGGCATGCCCATTGTAGGCTGTAGTGAGCACGGTGGTCGTTGCAATGGTTTTACACTGGCAATTGATCTGATCCTGGCTCACTATGGTCAAAAGTTCTATAAATATCCCGAAGCAATGGAACTGCTCCGGCAGTTGGCATTTTCTTCCCAGAGTTATTCCAAGACAATCCAGCGAGTGCATGGCTGGAATCCTAATGGAACGATTCGGGAAGCGCTTGCGAAAATCGTTGCCATGTTTCACATTACCGGAGGAGGGATATGGGATAAGCTGCGGTTGCCAAAAGGCATTGGCGCGGTCATTGATAACATGACTGAGCCGGCCAAAGCCTTGCGGATGCTCCAGGAACTTTCCTGGCACATTCCCAGGCTTAAGCTGAGTGATTATTGGGCGCACGGTGCTCTCAACGGCGGAATCGGTTACGCAGTCATCCTTGAAGCAAGGGAGGATGCCAGGATTTTTGTCGAAGAGTCGAAGAAGGATGGTAATCACGCCCAAATAATCGGCGAAACAGTGGCTTCGGAAACGGGAGAAATAATTATTACAAAATCCCGCTTCAAAGAAGGCAAAGAACTTTCCTCTCTCAGGCCGGAGTGAATTGCTGCTGATTCGAATCTTTAACTTCATGGCACGCCCCATTGGTCGCTCTCGCGATTGGTGGGGTTTTATTATGAGAGAATGCTAGGGAAAGTTGACTGAAGGATGATTAATTCTCTTGTTTTTCAAAAAATGCTATAATTCAATAGTAAATATTAATTACAAAAAAATGAGTGAGAAATTTGGTGAAATGTTAGGTGGTGTAATCGAATCTGAAAAGGAGACTAATGAGAAGAAAAAGCTTGGGTTAAAATTCGGGAAAGTTCTGGCTAGACTTGGATTGGCGGCTACGTTTCTAGTTCCATCTAGTGCTGCTATCGCGGGAGCGCTAATGGGCAAGACAATTATTGACGGGAAAGATAGATCTTAAATTGAAGTGACAGATGCTGGCATAGAAAGGCCGAAAAATATTGGGAGTATGCCCGCGTCGGAGACTAACTTGGGTGGTGAGTTAATCGGTAATGACGAAAAAGATCCAAAAGACAGAATTTATCAGAATTCAGAAAATATTACAAAAAGCATTGGTGGAGTTGTTTTTAGCGATAAAGATATGCTGGAAAAGAATAAAACTGGAATAATATGATTAATAAAAAAAATATGTCATCAGCTATCATTGGCGCAGGGTTTTTGGGTAGAGAAATTAGGCGGCAACTTTTGGCGAGTGGTGCTTCTGTTTTGGTGACGCATAATCAAAATCCAAAATATCCCAATTCAGTTAAATTTGATTTTTTTTCTGATGATATTCTCGAAGTTCTAAAAAACCACAAAATTGATGTGGTTTTTTTGTCGGCGAAAATTGAATTTGTAGCAGATAAAGAGCTTTTGGAAAAATCAATGCGTCGATTCATTTCCAGTTGTGCCGGCATGCGCTTGGTTTATTTTTCCAGTGATGGCATATTTTCTGGTGAGCGGGGGATGTATGGCGAAAAAGATACGCCGAAGCCCGTTACGAATTATGGACGGAATTTGGAATTATGCGAAAGTTTGATCAAAAAATACGCCAAAAATTATTGCATCATCCGCCCGAGTTATATCTATGGATTTTCTGAAACGCATCTTGATTCGCGATTGTGGCAAGCATCAGAAGCTCTTAGGAGAGGGGAGAAACTGGAGCGTTTCTCTGATATGTATAAATCACCCATGAGTGTTTTTCAGGTGGCGGAAGTGTCAATAAAATTAGGTTTATCTGAATTTCAAGGAGTGGTGCATGCGGCTGGTCCAAGAATGAGTATTTATGATTTTCACAAAGAGGCCTTGGAAAAACTTAATGTTTCGACGAATAATTTGATCGCAACGAAAATGCCCGAAGAGCGGCTAGTAGATTTTTTAGCGGATACTTCTTTGGATTATACGCTCATGACAAAATTGACCGGTATTGAGCCAGATAATGTCAAGAAGTCTTTGAATAGATAGAATTAGCCCTGCTTTTCTTTTCTCCTGCGCATTTCCATGTGCTTTTTTTGGAGTACATCAAGCAGTTTTGTTTCGTTAACAAACTGATGTCGGCGATCTTTGACGATGATTTTTCCATTGATCATGAGATCGCGAACCATTCTTCCTCCATGCGTGATGAGATTTCCAATGAGCGTGGTCGGGTTATTTTCGTCGAAAGGGATGAATCCGCGATCGCGCAATTTCCAAAAAACAATGTCAGCTTTCATGCCAGGGATAATTTTCCCGCGATCCGTGAGATTGAGAACGCGCGCGCCGTTTGCGGTCATCATTTTGAAAAGTGTACCATATTTGATTGGGCGGGAGTAAAGGTGGGTAATACGAGCCTGGTAGGCTTCAGTGAGAAGATCTAGTTTATTTTTACTCACAACACTATCGGTGCCAAGTGAGATATTTCTGTAGCCATTAGCATTATTGAATTGCCAAAAAGGGAATACGCCACTTTTATGCAGGGCGTTCGAAGTGGGCAAATGAACGATTCCGACTTGGTTTTCAGCGAGTTCAACGATTTCTTTTGGCTTGATGTAGATGGCGTGCGATGCAATGGTGTGGGAGTTTAAGAGTTTGAATTTTTTCAAAACTTCTACTTCACTCATACCATGTTTTCGTAGTGTATTTCCCGCCACATTCAGACTTTCTGCAAGGTGCACCGTTAGGAGTGTTTGGTATTTATCAATAATTTTTTTTACTTTGCGTAGAGTCGAAAAAGGAGTTTTATAGAGATAATGAAGGGCAATGGCAGGCGTTGAATGGAATTGATCTTTGCGCTCAAGTAATTTTTCTACCATCTCAGGAGAATTGCTTGGGCGAGAATTGCTCACAGCACTTACGGCGTTAATTAGGTTGTGCTTTGTGATGCTCGCTGCAATTTCTCCCGATTCAAAGCTGGGTCCATGGGTGAGTGTGGTAGTGATGCCGTTTTTTTGTTGTTCAGTCAGGTCGCCGACTGATGCGTAAAACAGAGATTCTTCTGTTTCGAATTTTTGCCAAGCGGCCATATTGGAAATTGTTTCGTCAACACTCTTTTCTTCATCTAGGATCATTGCGCTTCGCAATAGATACATATGGATGTGGGCGTGGGCATTGATAAGTCCAGGCGTAACAACTGTGCCACCACGCTTTCCTGCGTCATAGATCAAGTCAAATTTAAGCTCCTTGATTTTTTCTAGTGGCTCAACTTGTGTGATGATATCATCTTTGATTACGATGGAGTGATTTTTGAGAATGACTAACTTGTCTTTCTCGTCGCAAGTGAAGATGAAGGGAATATTTTTGACCAGCACGGTGCGGTAATTTTTTTTATTTACTTGATAGCGGCTGTGAGTATTATTTGAGTCATGCAAGATGTCAATCTTTGCCCCGACTTCTTTTTGGACTTCTTTGAGGATATTTTTCTCTGACATATTTTTTTAAAATTTTAGGTTTAGACGCAAGTCCTTATTCTGAAACTTATTCCCACTCCGTCGTTCCCGGTGGTTTGTTGGTGATGTCATAAAAGACGTAGGAGATTTTCCCAGTGGCCAGAATGGCTTTGGTCATTTTTTTGAGAACCCTTTTTCCCATTGGGTAAAAGTTCAGAGTCATGAGATCTCTCGTGTTGATTGGTCGAAGCACAATCGATTCTTTGTTACTCTCATTGGAAATAGGAATAAGCATGACCGGAAACTGCCAAATTTTGTCGTATATTTTTTCTTCGATAATTATTTTTGTCACAATCGCATCGACTTCGCGAAGTATTTCTATTCTTTCCTTTGTGACAAATAAATCTGTGTTAGGAACTTGGAATTTTATTTTTTTTGTTGGGTTTAATAAAAGAATGACGCGATTTAGCTCTCGGATAGAGTTTGTCACTCCGGAAGAAATCCGGTCTAGTTTTTTCCAGTTAACTTCTTTCCAGGTAGCGAGAGGACGGGCATATGTGCGGTTATCGCCTTGCACGCCGACTGAGCGAATTGGTAGAACCGCGGTAGCAAGTTTGGGATAAATTTTTTGACAGAATTTTTTGATTTTATTTTCCGTTTTTCCTGTGGAGACAAGGTTTCGCCTCGCCTTTGTTTTGCCTATTGGTTCTAGACATAAAACGCGAATAGCCAATCCTGGTCCTGGATAGGGATGTCTTTCTATGAGATTTTTGGGAAGTTTCAAGAGGCGGCCGATTTCGCGCACTTCGTATTTATAGAAATCAATCAAGGGCTCAACTACAAGTCCAAGGTCAATCATTTTTTGAATCGCATCGACGCGGTTGTGGTGCGTTTTGATTTTATCGGCATTTTTCGTTCCACCCGATTCGATGATGTCAGGATAGATCGTGCCTTGGCCTAAAAGCCATTCTTTCTCATTCAGTTTTAGTTTTTTGCTGACTGCGTCTTTGACGTCCAAAAAGGTTTGACCAATAATTTTTCTCTTACTTTCCGGCTCATAGATGCCTTCGAGATTTTTGAAGAAAGTAGCGCTCGCATCAATCACTTCCAGATTATCAAAGCCGATCTTTTGGAAATTTTTAATAATTTCACGTGATTCATTTTGGCGCATAAAGCCAGTATCAATATATAATCCCTTGACACGTGCTTTTCCCAACGCTTTTGTGAGGAGGGCAAAAACGACATTAGAGTCTACGCCGCCACTTACTAAAACAAGAACTTTTTTCTTTCCGACTTGCGCCTTTATTTTTTCTACCAAATGCGCAACTAAATCTTTTATTTCCCAATTTTTTTGGGCTTTGGAAATTCCAAAAACAAAATTTTCCAGTATCTTTCTACCTTCGAGCGTATGATCAACTTCCGGGTGGAATTGCACGCCGTATATTTGATTTATTTCATCAGCCATCGCTGTCACAGGACAATCATTAGTAGTGGCGATAATGGAAAAATTTTTCGGTACAGTGGAAACTGAATCGCCGTGGCTCATCCAAACTTCCGTTGTTTTTTTGATATTTTCAAAAAGAGCTGCTTTATTTTGCAGCTTGAGTTTGGCGCGTCCATATTCTCTCACGCGTCCCGGCTTTACTTTTCCACCAAGCATGTGAGCGATTAATTGGTGTCCGTAGCAAAGTCCCAAAATAGGAATAGCTAATTCGAAAATTTTAGGGTCAACAGTGAGTGAATTTTGATCATAGACAGATTGTGGGCCACCAGAAAAGATTATTCCGCTGGCAGTTTTTAGTTCTGATGCTGAGACGTCATGCGGGTATATTCTTGCTAGTACATTCATTTCACGAATGTTTCTAGCGATGAGATGCATATACTGTGAACCAAAATCCAAAATAGCAATATGATCTTTCATGCTTTTGTACGTTTTTAAACTTTGATTATTTGTTTGAGATGGACTATAATCATTATATTATTATTAAACATAACTTTATGCAAGAAGCGTTGACGTATGACGATGTTTTGTTGATTCCAAAATATTCAGAAATATTGCCATCTGAAACGAAACTGGAAAGTAATTTTTCTCGAAATATTCCACTAAAAACTCCCATTGCCAGCTCACCGATGGACACAGTCACTGAGCATAAGATGGCAATTGCTATGGCGTTGCAAGGGGGGATTGGGATTATTCACAAAAATTTATCCATTTCTGAGCAGGCAGAGGAAGTGCGATTGGTGAAGCGTTATCAGAATGGGTTCGTGATTGATCCTATCACGCTTTCTCTCGAAGACACTGTGGATGAAGTGTATCGCATTAGAGAAGAAAAGGGCTATAAAAAAATTCCCGTAGTGGATGCCGAAGGAAAACTTTTGGGAATTGTGACTGAACTTTATTATTTTTGGCCACAAGATAAGGGGAAAAAAGTTAAAGATATTATGAAGCCAGTTAGTGAATTGGTGACTGTCCTTGAAGGATCAAATTTGAGTCAAGCCAACGACGTGATTCGGAAAGAGAAGTTAGTTGTGCTTTGTGTAATTAACAAAAATGGAATTTTGAAATCAATTGTAACCAGAAAAGACTTGGAGAAGAATGAGTCCTTCCCTTTTTCCAATAAGGATGCCAAAAAAAGGTTATATGTTGGCGCGGCTGTGGGAGTCGGATTGGATTTGCTAGAGCGCGCAGAAGCCTTGGTTATGGCGGGCGCTGATGTTTTGGTGGTGGACACGGCGCATGGGCACTCAAAAGGTGTGATTGAAGCAGTGAAGAAATTAAAGAAAAATAAAGCTACTGCTAGTATAGATGTTGTGGCAGGGAACGTGGCAACCGCTCAGGCTGTGCGAGACCTTATTCGGGCTGGGGCAGATGGGGTGAAAATTGGCATCGGACCTGGTTCTATTTGCACGACGCGTGTTGTGGCTGGTATTGGCGTTCCTCAGGTTACAGCAATCTCGGAAGCAATTAAAGGGCGTGGAAAAAATAGCAATATCCCAATTATTGCTGACGGGGGAATAAAATATTCCGGGGATATCACTAAGGCTTTGGCGCTCGGTGCGAGTTCGGTGATGCTGGGAGGGCTTCTGGCTGGAGCAGAAGAGTCGCCAGGAGAGACAGAATTTGCTGATGGACTTATGTATAAAACATATCGCGGGATGGGATCGCTTGGCGCGATGCTCCGTGGCTCGAAAGATCGTTATGGACAGGGGAATGTGAAAGAAGTGGGAAAATTTGTGCCAGAGGGGATTGAGGGGCGGACAATCTATCGCGGACCAGTGGAAAAAATTATCTATCAGTTGACTGGAGGTTTGCGTTCCGGCATGGGATATCTTGGTGCTAAAACAATTTCGGAGCTTGCAAAGAAAGCGGAGTTTGTAAGAATTACAAATGCAGGCTTCAAAGAAAGCCATCCACACACCGTTACTATCACAAAGGAAGCGCCAAATTATTTCAAAGGGTAAGATTGATTATCGCTTGTGCTGAATCAGAAAAAGGGTGGATTTCTCCACTCTTTTATTTTATTTCAATGCATTTCGCATCATCTTTTTTGCAGGAAGAATTAGTTATGTTTAATTCTTCAACATTATCAAATCTGGCAAAGGGTTTTTTCTTGGCGGAGAAGGTGATATTATCCAGATTAATGGATTTGGCATTTTCAATTGCCAGGCCTTTTTCTGATGATCCTATAATGTTGGATAGAGAGATGTTTCCCATCGGTTGCTCTGATAGTCCGTCAATTTTTATTAAATATTTAGGAACATTGCCATATGTCTTGATACCAGAGATGTTGATATTTTTAATATCCGGAAGAGCGGTGGTTGTTGGTGCGTTGGTCGAAGAATCATAGGCCATGTCAAATTGTAAGGTGGCATTTTCAATGTTGTTCATTCGAAGATCTTTGGCCCAGATGTTTTCCACATAACCTCCACGACCAGGCATTGACTTGATACGCACTCCTTGCCCTGAATCGGAAAAGTCACAATTTTGAATATAGATGTTTTTGATCCCACCTGACATTTCACTGCCTATTGCGATGCCAGTATGTCCCATTTTCATGCGAGAATTTTTGATGACAATGTTTTCCGAGGGTCGGTTTACTCGCCAGCCATCTTTGTCTAGACCTGATTTTATGGAAATAGAATCGTCTCCGGTTTCCAGGTTCACGTTGTCCACTAGTACATATTTCGAGGAATCAATGACAATACCGTCAGTATTGTGTCCAGTTGTGATTATCTGAATACTACGAATTAAAACATTTTCACTGTAGAGTGGATGGATCGACCACATGGGACTATTTTTGAGTGTAAAGTCGAGTAAACGTACATTTTTGCAATTAACGAATTCCACAAAAAATGGCCTAAGAGCATCACCTTTTTTGGCAAAAATTCTTTCTGTTGGTGGCACATTTTCATCTGCCATTTTGTATAGTCTTTGGGCATCACCCTTCTGAATGGCTTTCCATTCGAGCCAGTCTTCTCCTTGTCCGTCTAATGTGCCTTTGCCACTAATGGAAATATTTTCACAATTATTAGCATAGATGAAAGGAGAGTAATTCATTAGTTCAATGCCTTCGAAGCGTGTGAAAACAACTGGAAGGTAATCTTCTGGTTTTTTGCTAAAAAGAATTGTGGCATCTTTTTCTAAATAAAGGTCAATATTGCTCTTGAGGTGGATTGCTCCGGTCAACCATTTTCCTCCAGGAACGACTACCTGACCACCACCCGAACTGGCACATTCTGAAATTGCCCTCATGAATGCTTCAGTATTCATTGTTTCTCCGTCATTTATGGCGCCAAAATCCAGGATGTTGCATTTTTTTTCGGGAAATTTAAAATCAGGAAAGGCCGGCATTTCAAAAGGCGGATTTTGAGGAAAATTGTCGGACAATGACCGATTGGTAGGATAATATTTTTGGCGCAAAAAAACACCAAAGACAATACAGAGTAAGATTATTATTGAATATATGAAAAATGTTTTTTTTGTCATAGTTTACATCAGTTATCTATTCTTTTTGACACTCGAGCTTATATGTTAGTATACACTAATTTGTGATAAAAATGAAATCAATGCATTGAGTGAGATTCTAGTGGACTATTGAAAAAAAATAATATATGATGCAAATAGTGTCGGTGGGCTTTTGTAACAATGTGTTTTTGTAAATATGGCCAAAATGACCAAGAGAATGCAGTTAATCTTCTTTTTGCTAGTGGCCTTTTTTGTCTATCTTTTTTTCGGTCTTTATCATCTAACCAAATTTGAAACAGCTGATGAACGCTATTGGATGTATGAAGATCCGGAAAATGGTCGTATTCAGTCCTATTGGAAAGCCATTGGCAATGCAAAGTGGAATGACACATTTGTTAATGACAAACCCGGTATATCTCTCGCCTATGTTTCCGGTGTGGCACTTTTATTTAAAAATAAACCGGTCGAAAATTTATTTTCGCAAAAAAATTCAGAGCGAATTTATAATCCACAAGAGATTGAACGAGTGCATTTTTTATTTCGTTTGCCCCTTTTAATTTTCAATGGTCTTTTTTGTTTATTATTTTTTTGGCTTATTTGGAAATTTACTCAAAATCAGTGGATTGCGCTTTGGGCAACTATTTTTATTTTACTCTCTCCGATTCTTTTAGGCATTTCGCAAATCGTTAATCCTGATTCAGTGCTCTGGTCTTTTTCAGCTGGATCAATTTTTGCATATCTGGCTTACTTAAAATCCAAAGAGAGAAAATATTTTTTGCTGGCAATTTTATTTTTAGGCTTTGCTCTTTTAAGCAAATATAGTGCGGTTATTTTAGCGCCTTATTTTCTGCTAGTGCTTTCGGTGGATATATTATTTAAACATACTAGCGAAAAAAATAGTTCTTGTCGTGAAATTAAACAAAAACTCATTGCTTATTGTGTTCTAATCTTCGGTGCCTTGGCAGTATTTTCTCTTTTGCTCCCAGCCGTATTCACTCAATCGCGTTATTTATTTAAAATTTTTATTAAGCTCAATGGCTTTCAATATATTTTTTTGGCCATTGGTCTTGTGGTTTGTTTATTATTTTTTGAGCTTCTTTTTTTTAAAGGCAAAGTATTAGCTTGGATTATGCAAAAATTAAAATTTCTTGTAAACTTTGCTCCTCGTTTTTTTGCTTTGCTTTTTTTAGCTCTTTTTATTTTTGTGCTTTATCATTGGATGGCCGATACGAAATATGGAGAACTTATCATGAAAGAAGTTCCTTTTGATACAGAAAAAGGTCTCGCCTTTCAAGAACAATCGTTTTTTACGCAAGCAATCTTAGAATTTGTGCCATTGCTTTTTTCACTCACGCCAATCACACTTCTGGCTTTGCTATTTATCTTAGGCAAAACTATTTTCAAAAAAACTACTCACACAAAAACAGTATTATTAATTATGTTTTTTTTAATAGCCTTTTATTCAGCGATGCTTTTGCAAGAATTATTAGTTACTACTCGTTACGGCATCATGCTTTATCCGCTCGTTTTATTACTTGCCAGTATTGGAATTTGGGAATTATTTTCATGGAAACGACTAGAAAAAATTAATAAAATTTGGATAACAACCGGAATTTTAATTATTAGTTTTTGGAGTCTCTGGGAAACGAAGCCTTTTTATTTCAATTATACTAATGATCTGCTTCCAAAAAATCGAATTATTACTGATGCTTGGGGTTATGGCGGTTATGAAGCGGCTCAATTTTTAAACAATTTGCCCAATGCGGAGAGCCTGCTTGTTTGGACTGATTACAATGGCTACTGTTATTTTTTGAAGAGTCGGTGTATTATGGGAAAAAACAATGGTCAGTTTAAAATGAGAGAGGGCGAACCAATTCCGGATTATTTTATCAAAACTCGTCGCGGAACGATTATGTATCGCGATATGTGGAAAAATATCAACACTAAATTTTTATTTGCTAGCACCCCTGTTTGGGAAATAAGCATAAATAATCGAGCAAAAAATTATGTTAAGATTTTTAAGTCTGCACTGGAAAAAAATAAATAATTTCAAGCCCGGCACGGCTGGATTGATTTTTATTTTAGCCTTAACTTTTTATTTTTCTTTTGGTCTCTATCATCTGACAAAATTTGATACGGCGGACGAACATTATTGGATTGATCAGGATCGTATTTCGCAATATTGGAATGCGTTAGGAAAAGGAGATTGGAAAAAAACACGCATCAATGACAAACCCGGCATAACCTTAGCTTATGTTTCCGGAATCGGTTTGCTTTTTGATAAAAATCATAATGCGCAAATTAACGAGCGAGGAGAAGTTTTCACTAGCTATAATAATTTAGAGTTTCAACGAATCAATTTCTACTATCGCTTTCCGCTTTTAATTTTCAACGGGCTTTTTTCGCTTTTTTTCTTTTGGGTTATTAAAAAATTGACGGAAAATGTCTGGATTAGTCTTTGGTCA
>JBAXPY010000010.1:0-21036 GCA_037132035.1 Candidatus Moraniibacteriota bacterium
TAGTAACACTAAATCCAGTTAAATAATATTTGGTAGAAGAAATTATAGCAGCTACAGAAAAAAGAACTATAAAAATTAATTTAGCTCTAAGCGAAATGTCCCTATCTTCAATAAAAACATACCCAAAATATAAGGCAAGAAAATAGAATAGGATGGAAAGCATTTCGAAAAAAGACCAAAAAAAAGAATACACCCCACTATCGACAGTTATCCACACTACAAGATTACAAGCTGCCCACAAAGAGAATACCACTGACATTGATAATAGCAACTTACCAGAAAGAGACCGGCCACTTTTAAAAAAAACAAAAAATCCAAAAAACAATGAAATTATAATCGACGGCCAATGGGAATAATATAATAATGCCGGAAGTTCGATGTGGCAACTTTCTACGTTTGATATAAAATTGTAGTACATGGTGTTTTTTTATTTTTTATCTTAAAAAGATACTTACTCTATTTTGATAGAAACAAGTTCACAACAATTCAATCTTACAAAACTTCTTAAAAACTTCCAGCTTCAACATATTCTCATTCCTTGAAACCCAATGACTTCCACCAACACTCTTAAACTCTACCGGCTCTTTATATATTTTACCACTAAAATGAGAAATAGCTAAATAAGAAGCCAATGATCCCGTGCCACATGAATCTGTTTCGGAAAAAACCCCACGTTCATAGGTCTTTATTCTATAGCTAAACTCATTCAATTTCTGTATCACATCCACATTGACACCACTGGGATACTTTTTCTGAATTCTTCTTCCAAAATCAACTAAATCAAATTTATCCAGATCGTCAACTAGACGAATTACATGCGGCTCTCCCATCCTAACAAACAAGCAACCCTCTTCATCCAATTCTTCTATGCGTGAAAATTTAATATTCATCAATATTGATTGCTTTTCTGCATCACCAAGCGATATAGCAGCATTGTCTTTCATTTCTATGCGCCCCTCCTTGAAGCCAAGCAGATAAGCAATTAAAATTGTTCCATTACCACAAGAATCCGATTCTGATCCGTCTTTTTCAAAAATTTTCATAAAAACATCCATATCTTTCGATTTACACAAAAAAAGAGCAGAATCAACACTATATCTGACGATATTTTCCATAGCAAAAATTATTTTAGACTGCCTATCCACATCATTATCACGACAATCCAAGATCACAAAACTATTCCCGCAGCAACTACCAATATACTTCTTATTTTTATCAAATTTCATGTTCTTGATTATTAATCATATCCATCCCCATTCTTTTAGCAATTTGTAATCTTTTTTTACGAAATTCAAACCTATATCAGTTCGATGAAACATCTTCGGGATTATTATCTTTTCAATAATTTTATTCGTCTTATTCCTGGCCTCATAGACAGTATTGCCACACTCCGTTATGTAAATCACATAACCAGTACTGCCAGCAATAAAATAATAATCCTCGTTATTTTTTCTTTTAACCTTAACCTCCTCAAAATGAATATGTGAAAACTCTTCTTGAGATAAACTCTTATCAAAAAAAATGCTGACTCCTTTTTGACTTAGGTTTTTATCTGAAGTTGTATATGGAAATGGTGGTACAGTTAAAGCCACATTTATTGCGTAGCCTTTTTTATATTTCAGATTATAATCCTCGCCCTTGGCCATAGAAAGCAGAAAATCCCTCCAAGGAGATTCCTGAATTTCACTCTGCGTTTCATTCGTTGAAGATCCAAATCTCGAAGTTAATTCCATTGGATATATGGTCTTATTGTCAGCTATTATACAATTTATGTCAACATACCCCTTATAATTGCTTTTCTTAAGTTGCGGCCCTAGCTTTGCTAATGTTTCTTTAAATAATTTCTTATTTTCATCACTCTCGTACCACATCAATGTTCCCGTTTCTCCGCCCATTGGACCAATATTATCATTGCAAAAATGTTTATGCTCCACATTAAATACTAATGGCCCAGTCCACTCTTTTCCGTTAAAAAATCTACCAATCGCAATTTCAATTCCAAAAACTCTTTTTTGGAGACAAACGCGATAAGACCCACCAAAGCGGATTTTATAATTTTCAAGAATACTGAGCACATCAGACCCATCATCCCTATTCCCAATATATGTCAGCGATTCATCATGATTCTCTTTTTTTAAGGCCCATTTTCCCTTGCGCCCTTTAATAAAGCTAATTGCTGAATTAACAGTAAATGATTTTGTCTCAAAAGAATTATCAATTTTCAAACCACATTTTTTTAATACCTTCTGTCCATATTTTCTATTTAATTCCAACTTATCACCATCACCACTACCTCCAATCACTAAGTAGCCTTTTTTTCTAAGGGCATCCTGTATTTCCCCATATCCAACATCATCAAAAATAACCAGCCCATCTTTTTTGACCCATTTCAATTCTTTCCTCCAGTCATTAGTTTTTTCTATCATTCCATCAAAACATTCCCTATCACCTATATTCTCGATATAAAGCTTGACATTACATCCTTCTTTTTTTAGCTGATAAGCCAAATCTGCCGCGATAAGTTCTCTTGAGACAAAAAGTACATTCATATTAAAAATCAATTATGTATTATATTAAAAAAATTAAACAATTTTTTAAGTCAGGCTATGGCGTATCGGATATTGCCGATAACGCCCTAGCCTATAAAATATACCCCGCTCATCATTATCGCAGTTGCAATAATTTTAAATGGGAGTCCGGAGAGCATATTTTCTTCATAAATTCTCTCAAGGATTGCGCCTCTCTTGAAAATTTTCAGAAAGAAAACTGTTACACAGGTTAGGGAGATAACCATAACCGGCATAAAGGCCTCTACAACTCCGAAAAGAGCAATCGACGGGGATTTGGCGATGCCGAGTTGCATCAGAAACAAACCCACCAATTCAAGCGCCTCTCCGAAAAAGAAGAGCTTCCAATTCTGACTGATAATTCGCCCGATATGTCTCGGATTGCGACGAATCACCAGGAGAACTATTCCGAACAAAGCTTGTCCAAGACAAACAAAAGGAAAGCTTTGTTCAAAATCTATATTCCGCATTTCTTCCACATACTTCATTAATACTTCTGATGCAGAATACAGGACTACCATCGGAACGAGTAGCAATGCAAATTTCCCAAGCTTGCACTTAAAGGAACCTTTTGTAAAGGAAACCACAAAAGCTCCCAGAAAAACCACTGCCATCCCGACATATGCCTTGGGCGTGAATTCCTCTCCGAGGAAAAAATACCCCAACACAACAACCAACGGAGAAGAAAGCACCCAAACCAATTGCACAAGAGGTGCGTCGTTGTAATACAACATCGCCGCAAAACAAGACATATAGGCGGCCGAAATGAGCGCGCCACCCAACATTGCCAGAAGTGCGCTAGCCAAAGAAACCTCCATCACTTTCGTGAAAAAAATCCCTCCAATTAAAAGCACCCCAAGAATCTTGTAGAGGGAAGACACGATCATGCCGTCCCACATGTTTTCGTATACCTTGCTCCCAATAAAAAAGGAATCAAGAACGTTAACAAGCCCCCAACAAACGATGGAGGCAACCGCATAAATCAACCACTCTCCGATCATGCGAAACCTCCATTATTTTAAGTTTAAAGTACTCGTGTCAGTCGAAATTGACCAACCTAAAATTATACATCAAATGGTAAACTTTGTCAACAGGTCGTTCTGACCCTATTTTTGACCGTGAATACAAAAAAACGCCACACGGCGCTTTTTAAAATATTCGATTTGACAAACAAAACTCTTCTATCGGCTCGGCCGATACTAATTCAATTATTATCCGACTTAATCTAAAAGCATCCATAATATTCGTTGCTGTTTTTAGTGAGTCCAGTATACCAATAAACAAAAGAAAGAGCAAGGTCATCCAAAGCCAATGAACTCATATCTCATGAGAAATGCCTAGAGAGCATCGCCCTTAACTGCTAAACATATAAAAACCAAAAAAATAAGGCTGAAAGCTTAAAAAGCTTTCAGCCTTAAGTTCAAAATCAGCGAAGATGATCGCAAAGCGCTTTATACGCAGTAGGGGTATTGATATTAAAGCCTATCCTTGAAAGCTTGTACCCCTTGAGAAAACCTTTTCCAATTAAAGTTCTGAAAAATTGGCATTGCAATTGTTCCACAACATCTTCAAAATCCATCACATAGTCAATGATTTGACAGCCCATATTAATGACATCATTTTTCGCTGTCTGCACAGCCCTTTTCCAAGATAGAATCGTATCACCATTAAATTCGAAGGTGGCTCCATCGGTAACAGAAATACTCGGGGCCACAACAATCGATACTGGTTTTTTGTGAGACTCATGAAACCTCTCAAATTCCCCCCAATCAAAATCGCAATAAAAATCACCAGCGCAACCATAAACCCGCTCCTTTCGTTCAATTAAAGACCGAATTTGTGGTCCAACCGGTCCAGTGCAATAATTATCCACAACAATTTCAACATCACGCAGTTGCCTAAATAAAACTAAAAAATAGTGAGCATTTTGGGAATTTGCATGCACTTGAATCCTCTCGAAAAACGGCCTTGCGTTGTACACAATCTCCTCGATTAATGTTCGTTTTCTGCCAGGAAGTGGCAAACTACTTTTTGGAATTCCATTAAATTCTTTTGTTAAAAAATCTCTCAGCCGCGCATTGACGCCACCAGCACTTATTATTAGCTCTTTCATCTTACGTTCTCCTTTTTATATGCGAGGAATAATTTCAGCGGTAGCCACTCAATCACACAATTCTATTTTAAAAATTGTTAATGTGCCGTTATTCCAGAAATTAACCATTACTATCTACAAAAAAAGCGCCGAGTGGCGCTTTTCAAAATTCTATTGGACAACATCAGAGGTTATGGGACTTGGCTCATCTTGATCCGTACCACTCTCACATTCCGCATCATCTGGAGCACACTCCGCTTCAGCAGAGCCAGCCTCACATTCCACATCCCCATCTTCGCATTGAACCTCTTCACCAGACAAATCATCCTCTTCTTCTAGCGAATTATTTTTCGTGTATTCCACAGGATCACTGCACGTAGCTTCCTGCTCAACGGCATTTTCCTCATTACAATAAATCTGCTCACAATCCCTTTCTCCCAAATCACAAATCATTGGAGAACAAGACTCATCAGTTTCGCTGTCACACAGCGGAATTTTCGACGCATTTCTCTTGGCAAGATTATAGTACCAAATGTCTTTTTCCGCATCACCCGTGCATTTTTCTCCATCTACATCAGACGCCGGATCACACTCCCAAATAAAACATTTATTTTCATATGGATCGCAATCAACTTGCGCTTCAATGATATAATTCTTTTTGATCATTATGCGATAATAGGTTGCAAAAATTGATCCAAGAATCAAGAGTCCAAAAACGATAAAAAATATTTTTCCCGATTTGGATTGAGGCGCCTCGGTGGAAGATTGAGTTTCCATATTGTTCATTTTATGCTAAAGGGTTAATAAAAAACGCCATAAGGCGCCTTTTCAAATATTCAACGCAAATCTTTCAGTATGGACACCTGACTGGTTAGCTTTGAAAATTATTTTATCTAAACTGCTATTTTTCATAGTTATATTATAGCAAAATAAAAAAGAATAAACAAACAAAAAAACACTCCAATTTCTCAGAGTGTTTTTTATTAGCCCAATGTCTCCTAATTTTGTCTTTGAAAGCCTGTTCCCGCTGGGATTAATTTTCCAATAATCACGTTTTCCTTGAGACCCCTGAGTTTGTCCTCTTTGCCACAAACTGCAGCATTAATGAGCACTCGAGCAGTCTCTTGAAAGGACGCAGCAGAAAGGAAGCTTTCCGTTGAAAGGGCCACTTTTGTGATTCCCAAAAGGATGCGCTCACCAACAGCTTCTTCGCCAGATTTCGCCTTTACTTTCAAGTTTGCTTCATTAAATTCATCAATTTCAAAGATATCTCCTGGGAGGAAGTCCGTGTCACCTTCAGTAATCACAGAAACACGACTAAACATTTGACGCACAATCACTTCAATATGCTTATCATTAATACCTTCACCCTGAGCTGCATACACCTCTTGAATTTCACGAGTAATATAGCGATGCACATCTTCACGTCCCATTGTTTGATACAGTTTTTTGAGATCAATATGTCCCTCACTAAGTTGCGTTCCTTTGGCAACCAAGTCTCCCACAGCAACTTTGAGCGTACTGCCAATTGAAATTTGATATTCTTTGACCACCTTTACGGCGTCAGTTGATTCAATCTTGACAATCACAGATTTGTCTGCATTTTCAATTTCCACAACTTTTCCGTCAATTTCTGAAATAATTGCTTCTCCCTTAGGAGGACGCGCTTCAAAAATTTCTTCCACACGAGGAAGACCCTGGGTAATGTCAGATCCAGCAATACCTCCAATATGGAAAGTACGCATAGTAAGCTGAGTTCCTGGCTCACCAATCGCTTGCGCAGCCACAATTCCCACAGCTTGACCAACTTCCACTAAATGTCCTCGTCCGAGGTCCATTCCATAACATTTTTGACACACTCCACGTGGAGTTTTGCAAGTTGCCACTGTTCTAATCTTGATTTTCTCCGGCATCGCCTTTTCAATCAGTTCACCTTCTTCTTTTGTAACCAAACTTCCCGCTGCTACAACCACATCGCCCTTTGCATCAACCACATCTTCTGATAAAACTCGGCCAACGGCACGACTGGCAAAATTCAATCCAAAACGATCAGAGTCTTCTTTGTAGATATAGGCTCCTTCGGAATCCTCGCAATCCTCTTCGCGCACAATCACATCTTGTGCCACGTCCACGAGACGTCTTGTCAGATATCCAGCAGTCGCGGTTCGCAGAGCGGTGTCAGCCATACCTTTTCTAGCTCCATGAGTTGAAATGAAATATTCCAAAACATTCATACCTTCCTTAAAACAACTCTTGATTGGAAGTTCAATCGTATCTCCTGTCGGTCCAGCCATGAGACCCTTCATTCCAGCCATCTGGACAACTACAGATTCCGATCCACGAGCCTTGGAATAAACCATTGAATAAACTGGTCCTTCCTTGTCCATTGATTCGCGCACGCGATCAGTAATCTTATTTTTCGTCTCATTCCAAATTTCAATCACCTTTCCTTTGCGTTCACTTTCAGTCAAAAGTCCTAGATTATATTGCTTTTTGACAACATCCACCCGCTTTTCTGCCTCATCCATAATCGCCTTTTTGTCAGTTGGCACATTCAAATCGTCCATTCCCCAGCTGATACCGGATTTTGTCACTGAAGCAAAGCCAAGATTTTTAATTTCATCCACAAAAATTGCAGTCACCTCTTGTCCGCAAACTTCCAGAACTCTAGCCACAAGTGATTTCAATTCTTTTTTGGTAGTTTCGTAATTTTGAAAACCAAGCTCTTCTGGCACAATCTTATTGAGCCTGATTCTTCCGATTGATGTTTCCAGCATCTCTCCCTTGAGACGAACGGTAATTTTCGCTCTCACATCCACTTGTCCAAGCTCTTCGGCCAAAATTGCTTCATCAGCAGAACCGAAAATTCTTCCTTCACCCTTAGCACCAGCTAAAATATGTGTAATATAGTAACAACCCAAAACCATGTCGAGCGTTGGTGTGATAATCGGCTCACCACTAGCAGGCTTCAAAAGATTCTTCGCTGAAAGCATAAGATTAGCACTTTCCCAACGAGCCTTATCTGTAAGTGGAACATGCACGGCCATCTGGTCACCATCGAAGTCAGCATTAAAAGCTGAGCAAACCATTGGATGAATTTGGATTGCCTTTCCTTCAATCAGCACTGGTTGAAAAGCTTGAATCGACAAACGATGCAAAGTTGGGGCGCGGTTCAGTAGCACATAATGGTGCGAGATGATCTCGTCCAAGATATCATAGGCCTCTTCTGATTCCGCTTCTACCATCTTTCCCGCCGAGCGAACATTGTAAGCCAACTCTCTTTCGATTAATTTATTAATAATAAACGGTTTGAAAAGTTCCAACGCCATTTTTTTCGGCAATCCACATTGATGCAATTTCAATTTCGGTCCCACCACAATCACGCTTCGTCCGGAATAATCAACACGCTTTCCTAGAAGGTTCTGCCTGAAACGTCCTTGCTTACCTTTCAATGTGTCAGCCAAAGATTTCAAAGCTCTTCTTTGTCCAGTGGAAGCTGCCACGCTAACTTGTGATTTTCGCGCACTATTATCAAAAAGAGCATCAACCGCTTCTTGCAGCATGCGTTTTTCATTTCTCGTGATTACTTCTGGCGCACCAATTTCCATCAATTTTTTCAATCGATTGTTTCGATTGATGATTCGACGATAAAGGTCATTGATGTCCGATGTTGCAAAACGTCCACCGTCCAGGGCCACCATTGGACGAAGATCTGGTGGAATCACAGGAATAATCACAGGCAGCATCCATTCAGGTTTCAATTTTGCATTAACCAAGCCATTCAAAAGCTTGATTCTTTTCATTACTTTTTTCTTATCAGCAATTTCCTCTTCGCTTTCCAGCATTTCCTTGTATTTCTTGATTTCCTCCTCCATATTCAACTCTTCCAAAAGCTTTCTCACTGCCTCTGCGCCGATTCCGGCCGTGAAAACTTGTCCGTAACGAGAAGAGAGGTTAAAATACTCAATTTCAGAAATAATTTGAAACTTACGCAGACTTTTTAGTTCTTCTTTTGAACTACGATGAATTTCCTTGAGTCCATCAAGTTTTGTTCGCTTCTTTTCTTCATCATCTTGAAAGTTTTTTTCCAACTCCTTTTGTTTGGATTTCACCTCTTGTTCAATCTGAGCCAGAGCTTTTTCTTTCTCCGCTTCATCTACACTCAAAACCACATAACTTGAGAAATAAATAACACGCTCCAAATCCTGCACTCCCATACCAAGCGCGAGACCAATTTTTGATGGCACTCCCCGCAAAAACCAAATATGCGAAACTGGAACAGCCAACTTAATGTGCCCCATTCTCTCGCGACGAACAACGCTTCGCGTCACTTCGACTCCGCATTTGTCACAAACAATGCCTTTGTAACGGATACGTTTATATTTTCCGCAATAACATTCCCAGTCCCGTGAAGGTCCAAAAATCTTCTCGCAAAAAAGTCCATCCTTCTCATAGCGCTGAGTCCTGTAGTTGATTGTCTCAGGCTTCGAGACTTCTCCATTAGACCAGTCCAAGATTTCCGCTGGGCTGGCAATTTTGAGTCGGACGCTCGAGAAATTGCTGGTTTTAGTGTTAGTGATTGAATCCATCATACTTAGATTGGTAATCAGCTGATTCGCAATGTGGTGAAAATATTTTCTTCTCCCAATATTGCAACTTACTGATCACTTAAAAAAATTTTAGATCTAACTTTAATATAGATTTACTCAAGACTTTCGCTGTTGTTATGAGTAAGTTTTACCTTTAAATACTAAGAGATACTTTCGTCAGTCTGATTAACGCGGACTTCATCAACATCTTCATTGCCATCAGCACTGGTTTCATTCAGTTCAACATTCAATCCCAAGCCTTTAAGTTCGCTAACGAGCACATGAAAAGAAGCAGGCACATTCGGGCTCTTAATTGGATCACCTTTGATAATTGACTCATAAGCCTTAGAGCGTCCCATCTGGTCATCCGATTTGATTGTGAGCATTTCTTGCAAAGTATATGAAGCGCCATAACCTTCGAGCGCCCACACTTCCATTTCTCCAAATCTCTGTCCTCCAAATTGAGCTTTTCCTCCAAGTGGTTGCTGTGTAATCAAAGAATATGGTCCGATTGAACGCATATGAATCTTGTCATCCACTAAATGATGCAGCTTCATCACATACATCACACCAACAGTTGATTCATTGTCGAACATTTCGCCTGATCTTCCATTAACCAATCTCACTTTTCCACTCACAGGAAGACCTGCCTTTTTGAGTTCTTCTTTGATTTGAGTCTCTGTCACACCTTCAAGCGCAGGAGTTGCCGCCTTGTATCCCAATTTAAGCGCAGCCCAACCAAGATGAGTTTCCAAAATCTGTCCGATATTCATACGAGAGGCCACTCCAAGAGGATTGAGAATCATATCAACTGGTGTTCCATCTGGCAGATATGGCATATCCTCAACTGGAGCAATTCGAGAAATCACACCCTTATTTCCATGTCGTCCAGCCAACTTATCCCCAACAGAAATCTTCTTGAGCTGTGCCACAGAAACTTGGATTTGTTGAATCACGCCGGTTGAAAGCTTATCACCTTGTTCGCGAGAAAAGATCTTAATATCAACCACTTTCCCATATTCTCCATGAGGAAGATAAAGTGAGCTATCTTTGACGTCTCTTGATTTTTCTCCAAAAATGGCTCTAAGCAGTCTTTCTTCAGAAGTTAAGTCACCTTCGCCTTTTGGTGAAATTTTTCCAACTAGGATATCTCCAGAAGCCACTTCTGCTCCGATCACAATAATACCAGTCTCGTCCAGATTCTTTAGACGCTCTTCGCCAATATTTGGGATATCTCGAGTAATCAGCTCCGGCCCAAGTTTGGTGTCTCTCACGTCGATTGAAAAATCTTCGATATGGATGGAGCTATAGCGGTCATCCTGCACTAATTTTTCTGAAATAATAATCGCATCTTCATAGTTTGAACCTTCCCATGGGATAAAAGCGACTACAATATTTTGTCCCAGTGAAAGTTCGCCGTGATCAGTCGAAGCGCCGTCAGCCAAAAGCTGGCCTTTTTTCACCATATCCCCCTTTACAACACGCGGTACTTGATTCATTGAAGTAAAAGCATTGGATTTAACAAAACTTTGCAAATGATAATCACGTTTTAAATATGGTTTTTTTGCGCCAACTGGAGCCTCTTCTTTGATAATAATGTGATCAGCGTCAACTTCAGTCACTTCTCCAGCCGCTTTCGCCACAACAACTTGTCCTGAGTCAACCGCAGCCTTATCTTCGATTCCTGTTCCCACGAGTGGAGCTTGTGGCTTTACGCAAGAGACGGCTTGGCGTTGCATATTTGAACCCATGAGCGCTCTATTGGCGTCATCGTGCTCCAAAAATGGAATAAGGGAAGTTGCCACAGAAATACATTGCTTGGCAGACACATCGATATAATCCAACTTGATTGCTTCAATTTCGATTGTATTGCCTTTTACGCGAGCACCCACAACTTCGTCTAAAATATTACCGAATTGGTCGATATTGATTCCAGCATGCGTAATGCTCTTGCGATCCTCAACTGTTGCATTGATGTAATCAATCTCTTTGCTAACAAAAGGTCTTACTTTGATAGTTTTTTTATCTTTTGACTTAGCAATTTTTTTGGCACTTTCTTCATTTAATAGTGTTCCCTGAGAAATACCCGCCACTTCTTCATCTAAAATCTTATTAAGCAGCTCTTCTTCGTTATTTGAAACCTCTTTTTCAATTCTTAAATATGGGGTTTCCAAGAAACCATACTGATTAATTTTCGTATAGGTTGCCAAATGACCCACAAGGCCGATATTCGGTCCTTCAGGAGTTTCCACGGGGCAGATACGTCCATAATGCGAATGATGAACGTCACGAACTTCAAAACCAGCCCGCTCACGAGTGAGCCCACCTGGTCCCATTGCACTAATACGCCGCTTATGCTCAAGTTCTGCGAGAGGATTAACCTGGTCCATGAACTGTGAAAGCTGTGAACTAGCGAAAAATTCCTTGATTGAAGCTGCAATTGGACGGGAATTGACCAGTTGTCCTGGAACAACAGTTTCCATGTCGCAGGTACTCATTCGATCCTTAATATTTCTCACCGTTCTAGCAAAACCAACCCGCAATTTATTTTGCACGAGCTCTCCCACAGATCGCACGCGTCTGTTTCCCAGATGATCGATATCATCCGCGATTGCCATCGGATCATTATTCAGTCGAATGATTTCTTTGATAATGCGAATTAGGTCATCATGCGTTAGAACGCGGTGCAATTCATCATTTGGCGCTTCCACTTCCAATCTTTGATTTAAGCGATAACGTCCCACTGCACCAAAGTCATATTTTTCAAAACTAAAAAACATCGAATCAATTACCTGTTTTGCATTCGATTCTGTCGCCAAATCTCCTGGTCGAATTCTCTTGTAGACTTCCTTATATCCCTCGCCCTGATTTTTCGCGATATCTTTTTCAATCGTCTTTTCGATAAAAGAAACTTCACCACTATCAATATCACTAAAAATTTCAGTTAGTTTTGCATCGGTCGCATAACCAAAAGCTCGCAAAAGCGAAGTAATCGCCACTTTTCTTTTACGGTCAATCTTAACATAGATAGCGCCTTCGCTGTCAGTTTCAATCTCAAGCCAAGCTCCACGATTTGGGATAATCTTTGCTCCAAAAAGTTTTTTTCCTTTTTGATAATCCATTGAAAAGAAAACACCGGGGCTTCGGATAATCTGGCTAACCACAACTCTTTCAACACCATTGATAATAAATGTTCCCCGATCAGTCATGAGTGGGAAGTCTCCCAAGTAAATTTCCTGCTCCTTGACTTCGCCAGTTTTTTTAATCAAAAGTTGCGCCTTGCAACGAAGTGGCGCTTCATATGAAATATTCTTATTTTTTGCGACAACTTCATTATACTTTGGCTCGTCCAAATAATATTCCTTGAAAGATAGCTCTAAGTCTTTTTCAGTAAAGTCCACAATTGGGTTAACTTCATCCAAAAGCTCCTTAAGACCTTTTTCCAAAAGCCAGTTATATGAATTTGACTGGACCTCAATCAAGTTTGGCAAAGATACCATTGACATTGACTTGAAAAACTTTCTCTTTGAAAGAGAAGACTGTGAACCAAAGGCATCTTTCACCTTTAAACTCTTGGGGACGTTAAGCATACAAATAATGCTCATTGCCTTATTGTTTCTCTTTTACTCACCCGAGAATCAATAATTTAAATGAGATATATATTAAAGTATTAAGTTTACGCGTCTTTTTTATCCAGAATTTTAAATTCCCCGTAAAATGCGGAGAAATTATTGTCAAGCGATATATACAACCATTATACACAACTTATAAAATAAAGCAAGCCACCCGCTATTTTTTTAGCGGACACAAAAATTTAGAAAAGGTTAGTTGTGCTTTTTTTCATCACAATAATATTATACACTATTTCCAAAATCAGTGTCAAGCATTTTTTGGCTTCTGCCATTTTTTGTCCACATAAAGGCATTCCTCATCGCTTCGGCAATCCTTCTTGAGGTAAAGGTATCCCCCAAATCTGATTCGACGTCCACTTTCTCGATATCTTTCAATGTTAGTTTGTTTTTTTTGAGTAGAAGATCGAAATTTGGCAAAAGCTTTTCCGAAATATTCTCATCCACACCAAAAATCACCTCATCCAGCGTTTTTTGGCCATCTTTAAGGATTAGCTTGGTGATTTTATTTTTGATTTCGATGACGATATTCATAATTTTGTGTTCCCCTTTTTATTGTCATTCCCGCGGAGGCGGGAATGACAATACTGTTAGTTTCGTTTTCAGTCGCCTCGTGTCGTTACAATTGTTTCCAAAGCTGGCAGAGAAAAAATTACATTTTTATTTCAATTTCCCCCATTCAAAATTCCATGGATCATCCTTTCTCCCTGGCGCAATCTGATTGTGGCCTAATACAGCCGTAATTTTATACTTTACCTTAAGATCTGCAATTAAAAGCTTTGATGCATCGTATTGATCTTGAGTTAACTTGTCTTTTTTGGTCGTAAGCATCTCAACTCCGATAGAAAAATTATTCACGCCTGTCCGACCGTCTGGCATCTTACTTTCTCCTGCATGATAGGCGATATTCGCATCCGACACAAGTTGACTGACATTTCCCTTGCGATCAATCAAATAATGCGGCGAAACCCCATAGGATTTATATTCCGCAATCACGCCCGAGACAGAATATGGGTCATCCCCAATCGCGTCATAGGAAGAATGGATGATAATCGTATCTATTTTTCGCGAGTCCGCTTTTTGAAAACCCCAAGATACTAAGCGATTTGTGATTAAAAATTTAGTATTTTTCGGTATCTCCGTATCATCATCGACTGCTAGTTTCGCAATATCAGCTTTCTCCTTTTTTGGCTCTATCAACTGGGCATTTTCATTATCATTACCAGAAACATTCTCATTATTCTCAATATTACCAGGGACAGCATCGTGCCTAATCGCATCTTCTACAACCTTATCTTGAAGACTCTGATTAATAATAGCCCCCTGGGAAAAATTCATTATCACTTTTTTATTTGAACCTTGCAACTTCTGATAACCAATATATACGCCAAATAAAAGAAGTCCGCCTAACATACTAGCTATTATGATAATCGTTTTTCTTCTAAGCATATCCTTAACTTTACACTACAGCCAATTAGTGCACACAACGAAGTAATTACCTGGGACACATCTTCATTTCCTGATACTGTTCAAAAAAATCAGGATCGCTTTTCAATGAAATCTTTTTCTCAGAAAAGCAATAATCCAAAATCTTACCTAGATATTCTTCCGAAACTGAACCGTAATTTGGAACAAATTTTTCCATGCTCCCCAAATTCATAAGTGATGCTTCGGTCGGCTTTATATAATTTTCGTTGCCACAGCAAGTTTTGAAATATCCAACAGTACCATCCTTTTGAGCCAGCCTTCCCCACCATTTTTTAGCCGTCTCCTCATCCGGTGCACAATTCGGCCCATCTGGCATATGCGGCTCACCAGCAGCCTTAGCAATTATAAACTTCTCTTCATCCTTCAATCCAAACGCGTGTCCCATTAGATGCGCGAACAGATATGAATAGCTAAGTGTCGTGCTTTCAGTCATCCCATCCTTTAAACTGAAAAATATTCCCGAATCCTCTATCCTTGAAACATTTGCCCAGGATTGAAAGTCTTTGCGCGATAGCACAATAAATTTGAAACGCTCAAAGATCAATTCATTTAAATATGTATTAATTTTTTCACTGCACCGCAAAACTGGTTTCCTCTCATCGTCCGTTTTGACTTGGCAGATTTCAATCTCTCTTTGAGGATTTACTTTGTAGACATTAAACTGAGAATAGCTTTTCCATGGCTCAATCGTTTTGAGACCAAGCATTATTCTATCCACGTCATTATCAAACTCGTCCCAAGAAGGATAGCTATCAGCAAAAAAAACTAAATTCAACCCCCGCGGATTGTTTTTTTCCGGCAAATGATAGACACTATGATCAAAAACACTAATCCTGGAAAGATTGTTTGCTTCAAGGGCACCATTTTTTTCCGTTGATTTAAAATAACTACCCCAAAAAAAAGCAGCGAAAGAAAAAACAAAAACACCACCAAGCACACACAAAAAAAATAAGGGCCTTTTTTTAGCCAGTAAAAATCGATCTCGCATAGATCTCAAAAATGTCCAATCTACAGTGCGTTTTTTATTAATCCTGCGCAAATCCACCACCTGCTTATTGGTTTGAAAATATTTTTTCATTCTAGATTTAGCTTATTTTTTCACTAAGTAAAATGTGCCCAAGTTCTTTTCCTCATTAGCATTGAGAAAAAATGCCGGCCCATCACCTTTCAATCGATAACCACCATCTTTACTCAATACTTCTCCATAATAACGACCACTGGTCAGCTCAATTTTCGCCTCACCGGATTCATCAATTTCAGTTTCAAATTTTTTTTCTCCAACACCAACATATTCAACTAAAACGGTAAAATTTGGAACGATATCATCTTCCAAAAGAATTTTTGCTCGTACTTTTCCTGGTGCAACGGCTGGATCATGAGCAAATTCATTCGCTTTAATTTCAACCGAATTTGTTGGTTCCGTTTTCCTGCTTAAATCGGCTAATTCTTGAGTGAGCTTTTGCTCTTCATCAAAAAGAGCTTTGAGATTTTCCTCTGACGACTGAAACTCCAGGACCGCCTCCATCACATCTTGCACGTCTGCCTTGGAATAGAGACGAGAAATTTCAAAAGGTAAAAAGACAACAACCAAAATGCCTAGAAACAAAAAATATCTTTTAACTGTTTTTTTTGTAGCCATATATTTCTTATTTATCATCACTTCCGATGCCAATGAATCGTCCCTCTTCCCGTCATCCTTCTCGTGTCTTTTATTTGATGCCGCATAAATACTCCAAGAAGAAGCAATAAAAACGCTCCGCCCCCTAGCCAAAAAAGCATGCTGTATGACTTAGTTTGTGTTAACTCATGCGTTCTTGTTTCGCTACTAATTGTGCCCTTTTCAATACTTTCATCTGTCTCTTTTTTCGCTCCACCATCCAAAGCAACTCCGCCAAGCACGCCAAGATAGCTCAATTCTTTGCCAATAGAACCACCGCTCACAGTGTCTTTTAGTGAAAAAGTGAAGTGATAATTTCCCTCTTCGGAAAAAGCAGGAAAGACTAATTTAATCTCCTGATGCTCTGCCGCGCCCAATTCAACAGAAGAAGTGGAAATAGAATTTTTTTCCGCTTGAGATCCTTCTTCCTTAATTTCTTTGCCCAAAAGCAGCGCTGAAAATTTTTCCGTTCCATTATTTTTCACCGCACATACAAAAGACACAATTTCATCTTTTTTGATGCTAAATGTATTTTCGTTTTCGAGAGTTACATTAGGTTTACAAGAAACCAATTCCAATCCCATTGATTCATCAGCAAAGGTATTATTTGTCGCACTAAAACATGAAAATATAATCACCACAAAAAAGCAGAGGGTATTGAAATGGTTAAGTTGTAACGTCTTTTTCATAAACTTTTATTTTTAACAATATTAAGCCACTGCCTATCCTTAATTGTCTAAACAGCTTTGTTTTTCTACCTGCCAGATAACAGAGCACGTTATTTAGACCCTCTAACTAGCGAAATTATAAAAATCAGCGACAATCTATAAGCATGCTGGCAGCTCAGCCATTAATACGCCCTAATACAACGGACATAGTAACTTGAGCTATATTTGTAGTTACTTCCACCCTGCGCTCCAGTACTAAAATTTTGATTCCAAGCGTAATAACCAACATTCGTTACAGTGTTTTCCGAAGATGACCAATAGGTGCCAGCGAAAAATCCACCCACCGCTACTCTCTGACCATACAAAACATTCAGCTCGTCCTTCGCCGGCAAATACCAGTCTGTTTTGGTATTCAAAATCATATTGAAACAATAAAGAGCCGCGGGATCATTTGGTGCCAAAGAGTCTGTCGCGCTACCATTATCAGCTGGATTTCCCATTAAGCTATTCGTATTAAGCCGACCATTGGTCAAAGAATCAGCTGGTTCATCAAAGGCTGATGCAGAATAATATTTTGTCACTGTATCAGTCAAATAGCCTGGAACATTACAGGTCGGCTCATTTGTAACATCCGTACAGCCAGGAGGCATTGCCACATAACCATCGGCATATTTAATTCCACCGCCACACTTAGCCCCAATCGCAGTGGCTGGTGTGCATTCCACCGTATATGGATTTATGAAGTTGGCCGTAACGGTAATATTGGTCGTGACATTCGTGTCCGTTCTTGGATTTTGGGTGGAACCATCACTCCAACTGCCAAAGGCATAGATACCATTGCCAGTAGCCGTCACAGCTGTTCCATTAGCACCATAACCAACAGTCTGAGTTGGCGTACCAGAAATAAAACCATTAGCTCCGGCAGAATATGTCAATGTAAAAGCAATCGGCGTAAACCAAGCATTAATCGTATGATTAGTTGTTACGTTATTGAAGGTATAGCTGCCAACTGCACCAACTGAAACACTATCAACGGCGACTCCGGCAATTTGATAACCGGAATATGGATTAATAACAAAAGTCTGATTGGCACCATAAGTAACACTACTCGCTCCTAACGGCGTAATCGTACCATTAGCTCCGGCAGAAGAATTAATTGTTATGTCACTGGCCGCAAAGGTCGCAGCTAGCGTGTGGTTGGCACTGATATTATTAAACGTATAAGTACCGACTGCTCCTACGGAAACACTGTCTACCAAGACATCCACGATATGGAAATTGGCATATGGAGAAATAGTGAAAGTCTGATTGGCGTTGTAACCGAGTGTAGTGGTTCCGGGCGAGACAGATCCATTAGCACCATTTGTCGCAGTAATTGTGAAAGTATCAGCCGCAAAAGCAACGCTAATGGTGTGAGCGGCTTGGATATTGGCAAAGGTGTATGAATTGGCCAGCGTCTGCGATACTCCGTCCACCGTGATATTGGAAACATGATAATGAGCGCTTGGCGTGAAAGTGTAGACTTGAGTATCGCCTTGATTTGCAGTCAGCGTTCCAGTTGGGGAAATGGTGCCATTGGCTCCCGCTGAAGCGTTGAGGGCATATTGCTCTTTCGTTCTTGCTGTCCAGTTCGTTGTGCCGGTGCCGATATTAACGGTGGCAGCATTAGTAGTAGCATAACTACCAGAACTCGTCAGCCGGAGTTGGATGTATTGATTATTGCTAATATTTTGGCCAGATGAGCCCCAGTCTTGAAGGATAGTGTAGCAATTAGTATCATCACAGATGCGAAATTCTGGTGTGCCTGATCCAGAAATGGTTACAGCGCTTGGCATAGTAATGCCGGTAACTTGAATTGTATTGGAAGCAGTAGAAGTATTGAGATTGAGGCTGGCCTGATTGGTAAAGCTAAACGCGTCTGGCGTATTGTCTAACGTGGCCACATTCCAAGTACTAGCGCCTAGCCCAACATTGATTATGGCTGAGTTGATAATGGAATAACTTGCACCACTAGTCAGCCTAAGTTGGAGATATTGATTATTAGTAATCGTTTGGGCGCCAGATCCCCAAGTATTGACTTCTGTGACGCAAGCACTATCGCTGCAAATTCTAAATTGTGGACTACCGGAGCCAGAAATAGATACCGCACTGGCAATGTTGATGCCGGTGATTTGGAGAATATTGGAAGAGAAAAGGGTATTTGTCGCAACGCCAGATTGATCAGTAAAAGTGAAAGCAGTTGGCGTGTTATCTCCGGTTGAGACGCTCCAATTGCTGGAGCCAGATCCAACTGTCACTACGGCCGAGTTTGTTTGCGAATAATTACTTGGGCTCATTAGTCGAAGTTGGAGGTATTGGTTATTGCTAATAGTTTGAGCAGTGCTGCCCCAGTTTTTAGCAACTGCTACGCAAGTAATATCGTCACAAACTCTAAACTGTGGCCCACCAGCCCCAGTAATGGTCACGGCAGCAGGAACAGTGATGTCGGCAATCTGAATGATGTCGGAACTGGTAATTGCACTAGTAGAGACCATAGCCTGATTAGTGAAGCTAAAGGTGGCAGGAGCATTGTCACCGGTCGTCACACTCCAACTATCTGAACCGGTACCAACAACAACACTGGCAGTGCTTGTCGTCGTTTGAGCGCCGGAACTAGTCAGTCTCAATTGAAGATATTGATTGTTATTAATAGTTTGCGCGGTATTGCCCCAAGTTATAATTTCAGTTCCGCAAGTATTGTCAGAACAAATTCTAAATTGCGGAGTACCATTGCCAGAGATAGAAACGTTAGTTGCCACATTGATGCCGGTAACTTGCAAGATATCAGAACTGATTTGGCTCGCGGTATTGACACCAGTTTGATCAGCAAAATTGAACGCATCAGGATTATTATCATTGCCAACTGTTACATTCCAATTGCCGCTGCCTGTTCCCACTGTCACCGTGGCAGTATTGGTAACTAGATTCGTGCTGGAGCTGGTTAGTCTTAATTGTAAATATTGATTGTTATTGACAGAATGAGAAGTCGTTCCCCAGTCATAAAGAATAGAAAGACAATTACTATCGGCACAAATTCTAAATTCCGGACTGCCGTCTCCAGCAATAGAAACACTACTAGCAGTTGTAGTACCAAGGATTTGAACAATATTTGATTCAACAAGCGTATTAATCGTGGCTCCATTTTGATCAGTAAAATTGAGATTAGTCGGAGCAGTTTGTCCACAAGCGCCGGAAGTGCAAGTTTTTCCAGTGTCACAAGAACTGCCTTCGTTAATATTGGTCGTAGTTGTATTACCTGTTCCATCAATAACCTGTTGTTGGCAATATTTTGGCTTACCCCCAACCGTAAAATAGGTGCCGGCCGCAACTTTTTGAACCGTATCAATTGGCGTATCTAGCTTATCTTTGATCACATCCACCGCCCCTGCAATATATTCTTGTCCCGCAAAAAGACTACTACTCATCGAAGCCACATCACTATTCGTTCCAATGCGAGTGAGAATCGTCGTTTGATTAGCCGCCGTGGCGTCTCCAAAAGCACTCGAATCAAATCCATCCAAAAGATCAGCATTAAGATTAGCAACTTTAGTTATCGAAGCGACTTGCAGTGGCGCTGTTCCTGTGGTCACGCTGGAAACAAGTTGATTAGCCAAGCTTGGAGCACTTTTCCAAGCAACAAAAACCGGATCGGTTTCCGTGCCCATCATATCAGCACTAGCCGTATCACAAACTAAATTAGTGCCGTCATAACTGCAAAATCTTCCGGAAGTCATCGTTCCTTCTTTGACAGAAAATGTGCTACCACTCAGCTGCAAAAGATTTCCTCCACTTGCATAGGTCGTGCCATTCAAATCAGCTCCCCAATACACATTAGCGCCGTTAGATTTTAATACTTGACTATTGCCTCCAAGAGCTAGTTTAGATAAGTTCGTACCACTCGAATAATAGAGCAAATCTCCAGCATTGTAATTAGTCAGCCCTGTTCCTCCATAGACCGTCGAAAGAGTATTGCCACGCCAAGTACCAGTTGTGATTGTCCCAACCGTAGCAAGATTAGTTGAGCCAGTCCAAGTTGATAGAGTAGGATCAACTTCAGTAAAACTACTAAGATAGCCAGCATTATTGGTCCACATGGAGATGTTGCCGGATTTGTTGGTGAGATTGTCGAGCGAACTGGCGGTGATGAAGTTGTAGGAATTATCCCAATTAGTATTACCATCAGTGATGTAGTTCATGTTGTTGGTAAATTGGGAAATGTTGCCGGAGACATTGGTGAGGGCTCCCGTGTTGGAAATTCTGATGGTGTTATTGGTGTAGATGGCGGTGGCGGTTAGATTGCCATTGAC
>JBAXPY010000011.1:0-20649 GCA_037132035.1 Candidatus Moraniibacteriota bacterium
ATCCAAGACGCCGATGTGGCGGGGAAGAGAGTTTTATTGCGGGTGGATTTTAATGTCGCTATTGAAGAGGGGCGGGTCAAGGAGAGCTTTAAAATTTTGGCGGCAAAGGAATCGATTGACTATCTGCTGAATAAAAAATGTAAAATAGCTTTAATTTCACACTTAGGTCGACCAGAAGGGAAAGTTGATCCAAAATTTTCCTTGGGTCAAGTTGTGAGTGATGCGGAAATAATTCTGGGCGAAAAAATAACTTTTGTGCCTGATTGTGTCGGTGAAAGAGTAAAGGAGGCTTTGGAAAGCTTGGGTGAGGGTGTGATGCTTTTGGAAAACGTACGTTTTTATGCTGGCGATGAAAAAAATGATATTGATTTTTCAGCGCAATTGGCGGAAAATTTTGATTTTTTTGTCAATGATGCTTTCAGCGCTTCACATCGAGATCATGCTTCAGTAACTGGCGTTGCGAGGATCTTGCCAAGTGCTGCAGGCTGTCGTCTTCAGGAAGAAATTGCGGAGATGACGATCGTTAAGGAGCATCCAATTAGTCCGGCAGTCGCGATTATTGGTGGCGCAAAAATTGAAACTAAATTGCCAGTGATTAAGTTTTTCGAAGAAAAATACGACTATATTTTAGTGGGTGGACGCATTGCCAATGAAGCAATTGATCAAAAAATTAAATTTAGTAAAAAAGTAATTTTGCCGCTTGATTTTGTTGATGACCGGCTTGATATTGGACCAAAAACCATCGAGAAATTCAAAGAAATTATTGCATCTGCGAAAACAATCGTCTGGAATGGGCCGACAGGGAAATTTGAAGAAGAGAAATATGCGGTCAGTTCCAATGAAATGTTAAAAGCAGTTTTAGCGAGCGGTGCTTTTGTGCTTATTGGCGGAGGAGAGACATTGGAAATTTTGGAGCGGAATGATGCGATGGAAAAAGTGGATTTTGTTTCCACCGGTGGAGGAGCGATGTTGGATTATCTCGGGGGAGAGGTGATGCCAGGGATAGCTGCTCTTGAGGAATAAAAATTTAATAATTTCTTTATTATAATAACTATGTCAAAAATCAAAAAAATTTACGCGCGAGAAATTTTAGATTCTCGTGGTAATCCTACTGTGGAAGTGGAGGTGAGACTTGCGTCTGGTGCGGTGGGGAATTTTATGGTTCCATCTGGTGCATCAACAGGAGTGCATGAGGCACTGGAAATGCGAGATGGTGATAAGTCGCGCTATAACGGTCTAGGTGTTCAAAATGCAGTGGCCAATGTCAATGAAAAAATACAAAAAGCGCTCATTGGTATGGAGGCAGAAAATCAGAAAGAAATTGACAAAGCGATGCTGGTGTTAGATGGAACGGAAAATAAGACTAACTTAGGGGCAAATGCTATTTTGGGCGTTTCTGTGGCGGTTTGTCGCGCAATGGCTCATGAGCTTGATTTGCCGCTATATAGATACATTGCGCAGACATATAATCTACCAAAAAAATTCAAATTGCCAATCCCAATGTTTAATATTATCAACGGTGGTCAACATAGTGACTCAGGACTTTCCATCCAAGAATATAAGCTAGTTCCCAATGGAGTTAAGAAGTTTAAAGAGCAGCTTCGCGCTGGTAGTGAGGTTTTTCATGCGCTTCAAAAGCTGCTGTCTGCTGAAGGTTTTAGTATCGGCGTGGGTGATGAGGGAGGGTTTGCTCCAAAACTTGAGAGTAATGCTCAAGCTCTGGAACTGATTAATCTGGCGATCGAAAAAGCTGGCTACAAAAAAGGACAAGAAGTTAATCTGGGAATTGACGCGGCAGCGAGTTCATTTTTTAACGAAACGGAAAAACAATATCTTTTCAAGCCGGAAAATGCTGTTTTGAGTCGAGAGGCTTTGGTTAATATCTATGCTGAATGGATCAGGAAATATAATGTTATTTCTGTGGAAGATGGGCTTTCGGAGGATGATTTTGATGGTTGGGCTAAGATGAATGAAAAAATTGGAGGGAAAGTAATGACAATTGGAGACGATTTATTAGTGACAAATGTCAAAAGGCTCAAAATGGCAATTGCCAAGAAGGCTTGTAACGCCGTACTTATCAAAGTCAACCAGATTGGAACACTTAGCGAAACAATCGATTGTATAAAATTGGCCAAGAAAAATAAGATGAAAATCGTTGTGTCGCACCGCTCTGGTGAAACAACAGATGATTTCATTGCTGATTTGGCGGTCGGAACTTCCGCGGAGTATATTAAATCTGGTTCACTTTCACGCGGAGAGAGGATTTGCAAATATAATCGGCTTCTCCGAATTGAAGAAGAAATATAGTTTATAACACTGATGGATCACCGAAAAAAAATAATTGCTACAGGAATAGGAATGATGCTATTTTTTGTCGTTGCTGTTTTTGCTTATTTTTTGTCTGTTTACGATCCGCCAAAAAGAAATATAACGGATGAACTGATGAGTGTTGAATCATCCTCCAAAGAGGCAATGACTGGAGTTAATTCTCCTGTGGATAATGAAAATGATCAAAGATCAATTGAAGTGCCAAAAGCTGAACCTGCGCATCAATCAGAAGAGTCGATTTCTGGAAATAATAACTCAAAGTACGGAACTATTTTGGTAACAGTTAAGAAGTTAGATGGAGCTGTTGTTCCCGGACTATTGTGCCAGCTTTCGGTTGTGCAGAAAAATCCAAATCTAACAACCACTGGACTCTATAGCAAAAAAACGGATGCCAATGGGGAATGCTATTTTTTCGATATGCAGCCATTTCAAAATTATTGGGTAGAATTTTTTAATGAGAGTGATCGAATGTTTCATGAAACAGTTGAGGTGAATGATCTTCAGCCAGGAGAGTCATTTGTGAGAGAATTGCAAATTAGAACGAGTATCTCCAAGGCTGAAAATGGTGAATTGGCCAAGGCGGGTAAGGAGTGTGTTGATTCTGATGGTGGATACCGGCCAGATAAATTTGGATATGTGGAATGGTATAGTAGAGACGGGAAGAAAAATAAAACCGACGATCTTTGCTTGCCTGATTCTGATCTTTTAATGGAGGCAATGTGTGATAATAATGGTTACGCCTATAATGGCGATACCTTTAAATGTGCTAACGGTTGTCGAAATGGCGCCTGTATTAATGCTAGTGGGTCGGATGTGAAATGTTTCAGCTCTAGTGATGCGGCTTCTTGTAATTTGGAGATGCAATGCTCTTGGGTTTCTGATAAGGATTGGCTCAGGGGTTATTGCAAAGCTTCCTAATATTTTATTAAAAGATTTTTAAAGAATAATCGCTATGAAAAATGGATCTCCGACACTTCTGGTAATTCTTGATGGCTATGGTATTGCTCCGCCTGGAAAAGGCAATGCGATCACCTTGGCGAAAAAACCGACAATTGATCGGTTGTTTGAAATGTATCCATCAACAACGCTTTGCGCGACAGGAACTTGCGTGGGACTTCCTGATCGCAAAATGAGTGGATCGGAAGCGGGGCATATGAATATTGGAGCTGGAAGGATTGTGCCGCAAGATTCGAAATATATTTTTGATAGCATCAAGGATGGTAGCTTTTTCATGAATCCAGCTATGACTGGAGCGATGAGACACGCGAAAGAGTCTGGAAGTAATCTTCATGTGATGGGGCTGATGGGCAATGGAGATAGTCCGCATAGCGATCCGGAGCATTTCCGTGCGATTCTTAGATTGGCAAAGAAAAATAATATCAAAGAAGTCTATTGTCATTTATTTTCCGATGGGCGGGATTCCTATCCCAAAAGCGCACTGGAGCATTTGAAATATTTTAGGCGTATTATCGCAGAAGAAAGCATTGGAGTAATTGCCACGCTTTCTGGCCGGTTTTATGCTATGGATCGAGCAAAAAATTGGAAGCGACTGACTCTGGCTTATGACGCCGCAGTGTTTGCTCGTGGCGAAAAGGCGGCTTCAGCTGAGGAGGCAATTGAAAAAGCCTATGCAGCTGGTCTCACGGATGAATATCTTCTGCCGACGGTAATCCTAGAAAATGGTGCGCCCGTCGTTCAAATCAAAAGAGATGATTCGGTTATTTTCTATAATTTTCGTTCGGATAGAGCTAGGCAATTCAGTAAGTTATTTATCGCAGTCGATGAAAAAAGTATTTTGAATGATGATATGCCGATTATCGATAAGATTAAAAACCTATACTTCGTAGCCCTCACTGATTTTGGTCCCGGACTGGATGAGCATACCGCCTTTCCTGAACATACGATTCTGGCAACATTGCCGATGACACTTGGACAACTTCGCCAACTTTACATCGCTGAGTCTGAAAAATTTGCTCATGTGACATATTTTTTTAATGGTGGCTATGCCGATCCAGTTGATGGGGAGGTGCGGGTCATGATCAAATCTCCCATTGTCGATTCCTACGCAAATGTGCCGGAAATGTCAGCTGAACTTGTGACTAATGCAGTGGTAGCGGCTTTGAAAAAGAAAGAATATGATTTTATCGTGATAAATTATGCCAATGCCGATATGGTGGGCCATACGGGCGATTTGGCTGCGACGATAAAAGCAGTTGAGTTTTTGGATAAACAGATAGAGAGTTTGGAGCGCGAGGTGTTGAAATTAGGTGGTAATTTGGTCATTACCGCAGATCATGGTAACGCTGATGATATGATTGACTTTGATAGTGATCAGCCTAACACTTATCACACCAAAAACCCAGTGCCTTTTCTTATCGTTTCAGAAAAGTTTAAAGACAAAAAATTGCGTGATGGAGGAACGCTGGGGAATATTGCGCCAACTATCTTGGATATGCTGGGAATCGAGAAGCCAAAACTAATGTCTAAGAATTCATTACTAAAATAAATTTAACGTGATAAAAAAATATGAATAAAATAATTTGTATCGGTTCGGCTTGTAAGGATGTTTTTTTTCCAACCGCTGATGGGAAAATCGTAGAAACGCCAGACGAAATTCTGAGTCAAAAGAAAATTGAGTTTGAATTGGGCGCTAAATATAAAATTGAGGATCGTTACGAGGCACTTGGTGGTTGCGCTGTTAATGTGGCAGTAGGACTCGCGCGTTTGGGGACTCAAGTTTCATGCTATTCGCATATTGGCAATGATCACATCGCTGATTGGATTCTCTTGGAGTTGAAAAAGAACAATGTTGGAACGGAATTAATAACTAAAGATGAGAAATTGTCTAGTGATATGTCGGCCATTATTGTGGACAGAGCCTCGGCTGAGCGGGTGATTTTTTCCAATCAAAAAGCCAATGCTAACTTAGAAATAATTCCGGAAAAAATCAGCTCCGCGGAGTGGATTTTTATTGGTGATTTGCATGGAAATTGGCAGGGGCATTTGGATTTGATTTTCAAGGTGGCGCAAGAAAATAAGATTAAGCTTGCCTACAATCCAAAACAAATCAATATTCATGATGACGTTAAAAAAGTAGTAGAAATTATTTCCGGAACACAAGTGCTGTTTTTAAACAAAGATGAAGCACTGGAAATTCTTTCTCAGACAAATAATTCTTCCACCGAAGAGCTGGAAGATGAAAATTTTCTTTTAACAGGATTGAAAAAAATCGGAGCGGAAATTGTCGTGATGACGGACGGCGTACGTGGTGCTTGGGCGAGTGATGGCACGGAGACTTTTTTTGTGCCTGGTCGGAAAGTTGAAGCGCTTGATTCTACTGGCGCGGGCGATTCTTTTGCTAGCGGTTTTCTTGGGAGCTATCTTAAGGAAAAAACCTTAAAAGAGTGCTTGGATTGGGGCATTGCCAATAGTTCCAATGAAGTGCAATTTTATGGTTCAATTGATGGGCTGTTGGATGAGGAGGGGATTTTAGAAAAAATATAGCATGGAGTGCATTGCACTCGTAGAGACGCAGCATCGCTGCGTCTCGGAAACAGGCGATAGTAAGAAAATAATCTAATGCTTGAAAAATTCCGAAACAAATACACGATTAAATCCGCTAGGCTAGAAAATTATGATTATTCTCAGAATGGATTATATTTTGTGACAATTTGCACAAAAGATAAGGAATATTTTTTTGGTGAGGTGGAAAATGGCGAAATAATCTTGAATGATTTTGGAAAAATCGCTGATCAATTCTGGCAAGAAATCCCAAAACATTTTCCATTTGTGAATTTGGATGAATTTGTGGTAATGCCAAACCATGTGCATGGGATTTTGGAAATTAATAGAGATATCAATAAACCCGTAGAGACGCAGCACCGCTGCGTCTCGGAAACCCACGATGTCTCAGAAACCAATAGCAAATCGCAAATCGTTGACAGCACACAAATAACCAATAGCAATACGCAAATTAATAAACCTGAGATGGTGGATAATACTAAGACGCAGCAGTGCTGCGTCTCTACAGTAGGGGGCGGCGAAAAAATATCAGAAACATTTTATAAATTAAAACCAGGATCGTTATCAGTTATTATTCGTTCATATAAATCAATCGTTTCAAAAACAGTTAACAAGCAATTCCCCGTCGGCTTCCATTGGCAACCCAAATTCTACGACCACATCATCCGCAATGACGAATCTCTGAATAACATCCGCGAATATATCATCAAAAATCCCCAAATGTGGGAGCGCGACCGAAATATGCCAGAGAATGTGTTTATGTGAAATAGTAGGGGCGGTTCATGAACCGCCCCTACTGAGAAAATTATGCCAGAATTTCATTTCCCAAGTCCAAGTCAATTATGCGTGCATGGCAATCCAATGGTGGGTTGTCCGCTTTGTGCTGAAGAAAAAAAGATTAATGCGGAAAAAGTTGCAGTGAAAGGTGAAATGAAAAAAGAAGTTAAAGAAAAATTTGATTATTCAAATCCGGAACATCTCAGGGAAATATTCAAAGATACTCCTATTAAATTGATCACCTGTGGTGTTGATGAATTTAAAAAAACAACTTTTGGTATTGGTAGTAATTTTCAAGAAAAGAGTGGGCTTACGCTTCTTCGTAATTTCAGAACAAAAAAGATAAGCACAGAAAATATGATTGTGCTTTTAAATCTTGCTGGAATTGCTCGTGAACAAGAAAAATTAGAATGTGACTGTTCCAATTCGGAACATCTTCAGGAATTATTTAAAAATTCTCCAATTGATTTGGCTACTTGCGGCTTGACAGAGTTTATCAGAACATCCTTTGGTACTAGGGGTAAATTTAAAAAAATGAATGGAGGTGTATTTCTTTTGAAATTCGGTACAAAAAAACAAAATACTGAAAACATGAGCGCACTTTTGAATTTTGCTGGCATTGTTCGTGAGCGGAGAAAACCAGAATGTGACTACACTAATCCTGAGCATCTTCAGAAGATGCTGAAAAATTCGCAAATTAATTTTAATAATTGTGGTGTGGATAGATTTAGGAATACCACTTTTGGTGTCGGCAGTGGATTCGAGGAAAAAAATGGCACGGTGCTTCTTTCAAATTTTGGCACAGGAAGAATGAGTACTGAGAATATGATTGCGCTTCTGAATTTTGCCGGAATCAAGCGTGAAGAGTTTGCATATTTAAATCCAGAACATTTGCGAGAAATATTTAAAAATTCGCCAATTAACTTAATCAATTGTGGTATAATTGAATTTAAAAGAACAATTTTTGGCAAAGGTAGCCGGTTTAGAGAGAAGAATGGTGCAACATTACTTTATAATTTTGGCACGAAGAAACAGGACACGGAAAATATGATAGCACTTTTGAATTTTGCTGGGACCGGTCGTGAACTATGTGATTATTCTAATCCAAAGCATCTGCAGGAGATGTTTAATGATTCGCCAATCGATCTCGTGACTTGCACGCATTCTTTATTCAAAAAAACATTTTTTGGTATTAGTAGTAGATTTGAAAAAAAGATCGGTATGACACTTCTTTTAAATTTTGGCACAGGGAAAGTAAACACTGAGAATATGATTGCGCTTCTCAATTTTGCTGGAATCAAGCGGGAAAAATTCGAATATTCAAATCCAGAACACTTGCGAGAAATGCTTTTAAAATCGCCGATTGATTTAGCTGGGTGTACCCTTACGGAGTTCAAGGGAACAACTTTTGATGCGGATAAGTTTGGAGAAAGGTCTGGAAGTACGTTTATTCATAATTTTGGTACCAAAAGAGAGGACACCGAAAACATGATCAACCTAATCAACTTCGCTTTTCCGGAAATGAAAAGAGTAAATGTTGTCGCAGACAGAAAAGAAACCGAAGCAGAAAAGTCTGAATTTGATGGATATGTAAAAGCGCTCAGTGAAGGAAAGGCGGACGCGAAAAAAATTGAACAAGCGATGGCGCTTTTCGGATCCTCTCGAATGGTGGATATTCTTTTGCATTTCCATCCCAATTTTAAGGGCATCTCAGTTGATTACGTTAACGGAGAATTGGCGGAATATCTGGGCGATTTTGCGATGCAGAAAAGACCGATTGATTGGACGGCTTTTGGTGAATGCAGGGAGTTATTGGCTAATTCGGATTTTAAAAGTGCTCTTTTGGAATTGGTGAAAGAAAAAATTCTAGCTGATTGTCAAAAGGAGCAAAAAAAAGCGCAAATTGATGATATTAGGCAACTCATCAAAATCGCGCTTGATAATCTGGGGGATAAAGTATCAAATTTTGAAGATGATGATCTTTGGGAAATTGTTTCTGAAGCGGAAGAATATTACTTTACACTCTTAGATTTGAAAAAGCCGGACTGCATCTTGGATAATCTGAAACATGGTCGAACTTTTCCCGATATCAATCAGCTGGTAAATATTGAAGAAATTAAAGAAAAAAAGAAGCTGCTTATTGCTGATGAAATGGGATTGGGGAAAAGCGCTTCGGTCATCTTGGCAAAAGAATATTTGGGACTCAAAAAGGCGCTCATTGTTGTTCCGAGCAATGTTGAAAATACTTGGCAGGATTATTTGTCTGATCAAAAAGGTGGATATTTTCAAAAAGGATTGGCCCCGAAAGTCTTGATGATTAATTCTGTGAATGATCTTTCGAGGCTGAATGAACCGTTTGATTACATTGTGATTTCTCATGAAAAAATGAAAGACGAATATGCGACTCTATTGGAAAGTTGCGGATTCGATATGCTAATTGTTGACGAAGCGCATAAGATTAAAAATGTGAAGGGCGCGCGTTTTGGAAATGTTGAGAAATTGGCGCAAAAAATCGAAGGGGAAGAAAAATATCTGGCGCTGCTTTCTGGTACGCCAGTGCCTAATAAGGTGAGTGATGTGGCGATGATCCTCCAACTTCTTTATCCAGAGAGATTCGGTGGAATAGGAACGGTTTCGGAAGCAGAAAATGGAGAAGAAGAGCAGAAAAGAATCGGAACATTATCACAGCGAATTATTAGAGGAGATATGATTGATTTGCGCAATCTGCTCATCCCATGCATGCAGAAAAAAAGATTAGCGGAAAGTATCGCCATGCCAGAACTTCTGTCAGAAGAAAGAAGAACTGAAATGACAATCATGGAAAAAGAAATCTATGAGACACTGCTCGAAGAAGATGAGTTGACGGCGATGCAGAAAATCCAAATTATGCGTCAGTTTTTGCTTAATCCTGAGATGCTAGAAATTACCGCTCCGGAAAAAATTGAAGGCAGTAAGATTGCCGCGCTTAAAAAGGAGTTGGCAGAGGCATTACAAGAAACTAATAAAATAGTTGTTTTTGTGAATGATTATGTTGAAGATGTGATTCGTGGTGAGAAAAATATAATTCCTAGACTTGATCTGCCGAAAGATGTGGTAGTACAAGCTATTCATGGGAAGGACGTTAAAAGTCAGCGGTCAAATATTCAAGATGATTTTAATCATGGAGCAGGGAAAATGGTGCTCTTTGTGAGTGGAGATACGGCGGATGTTGGTGTGGATTTTTCCTGGGCAGATAAGATTATCCATTACAATGAGCCATGGACTATTTATGATAAAAAACAACAAATAGGGCGAGTTTATCGTGAGGGGCTCAAACATGATTTGTCAGCGGTGACAATGATTACCGCCAACTCTATTGAAGAGGGAATTTATAACTATATCAGAACCAAGGAAAAAGCCATTGAAAAACTGATTTCGGGAATCCCGATGACTGAAGTGGAAAAAGCGATGCTCCAAAAAGACGAAAAGCAGTTAGATTCCAATCTGGAAATTAATGCCGAATTTGCTGAATACTATTTTTCTTCCTGGGAAAGATTAATGCGCATGTTTGGTTACACCAAGGAAATTGGAGAAAAAAGCTTTGCTGAATTTCTGCGTCAGCATGGAGAGAATTACGCTGAATGCTATAAGGAATTAGGCGCACGCAGTTATCAGGCCAATACGGCCAGAGTGAGTGCTGCAATTATTGAAAGAATATCAAAAGAGGCGGGAAAAAATAGTGCTGAATTGAAAATACTAGATCTCGCATCTGGGCCGGAACTTTTGCGTGAGCATTCCAGCGAGGAAATGCGAAAGAATATCTTTAGTCTGGATTTAAATGTGCACCATTTCGCGCAGTCATCTTCGGGAAAAGCGGTGGCGGGAAGTTTTGCCAATTTGCCGTTTGCCAAAAAATCCTTTGATTATGCAACGCTCAATCTAGCCATCCAAGAATCCAGCCTTGTGATTAAGGAGGAAGATTACGAAAGAGCAAAGATTTTTTATGAGCTGAATCAAACATTGAGAATGGGTGGTCGAGCAGCGATCATTTTCGATTACTCTTTTGATTATAAAAATTCCAGCGGTTTTTTTGAGAATATCAAAAAGCTTGGTTTTGAAATAGCAGAAAGTGAAAGTGGAGAAATTTCTTCGGGAAATAATTATCAGGCAAAAATATTGATGGTAGAAAAAGTGGAAGAGCTAGAAACTGACTTTGATGATATAATAGAAGATATCGGAAAGGAGGATGCTAGATGGTTCAAATTTTCCGAGAAAAGAACCGAAAGGGTTAGCCTCAAAGATACGCGCAGAATAATCCATAGCTTTACGCTTAATGGAGAAAGTTACCCAATTGAACTCAATAAAATGGATCGTAAAATCCTGGAAGAGGAGCAGGCAATAATTGCTGAAGCAGAAAATTTGAGAAAAGGCAGAAAAATAGAAAATATACCTAGGGAGGAAATCATTGATAATAATTTCTGTCGCTATTTCAATGGTACGAAATACGTTTTATTTAAAAAGTTGAAAAGTGATAAGGGGGCAGTGGTAATTAAGGATTAGGATGATAGATTTTAGTTGTAATATTTAACTTATTTTTATGAATCTAGAAAAACTATTTAACCCGAAGTCTATTGCTATTGTCGGTGCTTCGCAAGAAGCGGGAAAGGTGGGAACGGTGATTGCGAAAAATATTTTGGAGCTTGGTTACGCGGGAAAAGTCTTTTTGGTTAATCCGAAATATGATAAAATATCTAGCGCTAAATGTTATCACAAGCTAACTGATGTAGAAGGCGAGGTTGATTTGGTGATCATGGCAATTCCGGCCAAATTTGTGGCCAGCGAAATTCGTGAAAATGTAAGCAAAGCGAAAAATTTTGTGATTATTTCTGCTGGCTTTTCGGAAAATGGCGAAGAGGGCAAGGCGCGTGAAGCAGAACTTTTGCAGCTTGCCAAAGAGCATGATTTGAATATTTTGGGCCCGAATTGTTTGGGTTTTATTATTCCCAAATTGAATCTTAACGCTTCGTTTGCAAGTGGTCTGCCTGAAGCAGGGAATATCGCTTTTGTGACTCAATCAGGGGCACTCGCAGTGGCGCTCACAGATCTGGCCAAGGCGGAAAAAATCTATTTTTCCAAAATTGTTTCGATTGGCAACAAGATGAATATAACTGAGACCGAAATGCTGGACTATCTGGAAAAAGATGAAGACACGGCAGTGATCGGAATGTATCTTGAAGGAATCGAAGATGGCATTGAATTCATAAAAATCGCGAGTCGCGTTTCGAAGAACAAGCCAATAGTAATTCTGAAAGCGGGGAAAACGGAGCGTTCTCAAAAGGCGATTGCTTCGCATACGGGAGCGTTGGCTGGTAGTGATGAAATAATGAACGTGGCCTTTAGAAAGGCGGGAATTTTGCGTGCCAAGGATTTGGAGGAGTTTTTTAATCTGATTGGATTTATTTCACATAACAAGAAAATGGAGAAAAATAAAGTTGCGGTTATTACTAATGCAGGAGGACTTGGCGTCCTTACGACAGATGCATTTTTTCAAAAAGAGATCGTTTTGGCGGAGCTTAGTGAAAAAACAAAGCAAGCCCTCAGGAGAATTTTGCCAGAAGAAGCCTCTGTGGAAAATCCAATTGATCTGTTAGGTGATGCGAAGGATGATCGCTACAAGAAAGTGCTACAAGTCATTGAGAAAGATTCGGAAATTAGTGCGATTATTTGTCTTTTGACTCCTCAAGATCAAACACCAGTGGAAAAAATTGCTCGCGTGATTACGAGGTTTAACGCAAAGAGTGAAAAAACGATTGTGGCATCATTCGTTGGTGGTAAGAAAGTGGAAAAGGGAATAAAAAAATTGCGAATGGATAATATTTTTAATTTTGCTTTTCCCGAGAGCGCCGTTTCTGTCTTGGATGCGTATTATCGCTGGAACTTGAAGGAGGATAATCATGATGAAAATTTTTCTGACAATGTAAATCAAGGGCGAAAGGATCACGTGGCGGCATTTATCAACTTTGCCAGAGCGGAAAATAGGCATGCGCTTTATTTTTCAGAAAGTCGAAAAATTATGGAGATGTATGGCATCAAAACAGTTGATGCTTATGAAATTTGTGCCGGTGAAGCCTTGCCGGTTCATAATAATTTTCCAGTAGTGCTCAAAGTGGATAGTGATGCGGTTTTACATAAAACTGATAAGCAGGGATTGATTTTGAATCTAAAAAATCAGCTTGAATTGGAGATGGCATTTCAAAAGATGCGGAATAATTTTCCTGGGGCGAGATTGATTATTCAGCCAATGCTTGGAAGGGACATGGAAATAATTCTGGGAATCAAGAGAGATGCTAATTTTGGCCCAGTTGTTGTCTACGGCCTAGGAGGAATTTACACGGAAATATTCAAATTAGCCGAGATGGTTATCCCACCTTTTTCGAAAGAGGCCATAGAGAAATCTTTGCGAGAGGGAAAACTGGGTTTTCTTTTCCGTGGCGCGCGTGGGCAAAAAGCGTATAATGTTTCGGAGTTGGCGCAAATTATTCTGGCTTTGGGTGAATTTTCACTAGAAGCAGGAGATGTTACCGAGTTTGATATAAATCCACTTCTGGTTTATAATAATGGAAATGAGGCGGTCGGAGTTGACGTTAAAATAATCATTTAAATTTAATATAATCCTCCTTTGTCTGCCCAGGGCGGACTACGGCGTGACGAGCTCGTCGGATTATTCTTCAACGCCTCGCGTGAAAGAATGTCTGGTGCTTGTCCTAGGGTTAATATATTACAATGGAAAAGAAGTATAAAATTTTAATTGTTGATGATGATGCAGCGACAAGAAGCCTATATTCAGATGTGTTTAGGGCGGAAGGCTTTAAGGTAATAGAAGCGGAAGATGGACTGGACGGAATAAATAAGGCAATTGCAAATATTCCCGACGTTATTTTCACTGGCATCATCATGCCAAAGATGGATGGATTTGGCATGAAGGACGCGCTTTCAAAAAATGTTGCAACAAGCAATATTCCAGTAGTAATGTCTTCACATATTGGAAGAGAAGAAGACCGAAAAAAAGCAGACGAGGCGGGAGTTAAGGAATTCTTTGTGGCAGGCATGATTACGCCGAAGGATGTTGTGGCACGCGTTGTTGGTTTGTTTAGTCGAGTTAGATATAAATTGAAATTAAATATTAAGGGTGGGGATATTTCTAAATTAACCAATGATTTAGGTTTGAAAGAAGATTTTTCTTGCGCGAATTGTGGAGAGGATTTAGTATTGAATATAGAAGTGACAAATGTGGAAAGAAGAGAATTTACAGGAAAAATTATTTGCTTAAGGTGTGAATCTGGTCAGGCGTAGCGCTAAACTATTTGATTATGTGTTGTTGCAAGTGGCGCTGACAGTTTGTGCAATGTTGCAGACAGGCTGAATAATCTGAAAAAAACAAGAAATGCAAAAAAAATGGGAATTGAGAGAAAAAAATAATAACGCCTTTTCTTTGTCGGAAAAGTATAGTTCTCGAATCTTGGAATTATTATCCGGACGAGGTATTGTGTCTCAAGAAGAAATTGAGGATTTTTTTAGTTTCAATTATGTTGTTTCGGACAATCTTTCAAAGATTTCTGGAATGTCTGACGCTGTGGCTCGAATTGTGATTGCGCAGAAACATCAGGAAAAGGTGGCTATCTTTGGTGATTACGACGCCGATGGAGTCACTGCAACAGCGTTGCTTCATGAAACCTTAGAAAGCCTAGGCTTCACAAATCTGACTTATTATATCCCTGACCGCCAATTGGAGGGCTATGGTATGAATGATAGGGCAATTGAATTTTTACAAAAGGAGGGGGTTACTTTGATTATTACTGTGGACTCAGGAATTACCAATGTTTCCGAAGTAGAAAAAGCGAAAAGTTTAGGAATAGATGTGATCATAACTGATCACCATCATGCGCCAGAAGTTTTACCAAAAGCAGTTGCGATTATTAATCCGCATCTTGAAAATTCCAGTTTCGATTTTTCTGATTTGGCCGGTGTTGGAGTGGCATTTAAATTGGCTCAGGCGCTATATCAAAAAATGGCACCGGAGAAAATTGATCAGCTAAAGTGGATGCTTGATCTTGTGGCGATTGGGACTGTAGCTGATTGCGTACAACTACTTAGAGAAAATCGTACATTTGTAAAATATGGACTGGTTGTGCTTTCCAAGACGCGCCGCGTGGGACTTTTGGAAATGTTTAAGGTTGGGCGGATTGAGATTTCAGAGAACAATATCCCCGATACGCAAAAAATTGCCTATCAGATTGCGCCGAGAATCAATGCGGCAGGCAGGATGGATCATGCTAGTGTCTCCTATAAGCTAATCATGGAAAAGGATCGTGTCGCAGCGCGAGTTTTAGCCTTGGAAGTTGAAGAAAAAAATCAAGAAAGGCAGAAAATGACCGCAGAAATTGTCAAAGAGATTGAAGAAGTTGCTGAGCGTGATTTTTCTGACAAGAAATTCGTTTTTGCCAAGAGTGAACATTGGCCGGTTGGAATCTTGGGTCTTGTTGCTGGAAAAGTAGTGGACAAATATAAAAAACCAGCAGTTGTTTTTCAAATTCAAGAAAAAGAGTACGTGGGATCTCTTCGTAGTATTCCAGAGATTAATATTGTGGAATGTTTGGAAAAGTGTGCTGACTTGCTTTCTAAGTTCGGTGGACATTCTCAGGCGGCTGGTGTGCGAATTGTGCCAGAAAACGTCCCGCAATTTTGTGCAAAAATGACAGAACTGATTGAAATTGAGCTTGCAGGAAAAGAAATAATTTCCACTTTAGTGATTGACTCTGAGCTAAGGGCGGAAGATATCGAATGGAAGTTCATAAGTGAATTACGGCAAATGGAGCCATTTGGAATGGGGAACAAAGAGCCCGTGTTTATGCTTCGTAATATGCGTATCAGCGATGTGAGAATGGTGGGAAATGGTAGTAAACATCTGAAACTGGCGCTTAGGTCAACAGATGAAAATCCGAAGATATTTGATGCAATCGGATTTAAGCTAGGAACCGAATTTCCTGATTTAAAAAAGGATGATCAGATTGACATTGTTTTCAATTTAAGTGAGGATGAATGGAGTGGGAGTAAGAAGATTCAGATGAAGATAATTGATTTGAAGATTTCTGAATAATTTAGGACTTACGCGCTAACCAAAAACAATCTTCAGAGCGCGTGGCTGTCTAAAGTTTGTTTTTACCTCTTTTGGCACTCAAAATTACTGAAATCTTCCAGATTAACCTTAGCTATAGAGAAGCTTGCTTTTGGCAAGCGCGTAAGTCGTGTAATTTTTTAATTTACCAATTTTATGTCAAATAAAATCGTAATCTATACCGATGGTGGATCGCGAGGCAATCCTGGACCGGCGGGAATTGGTGTTTGGATATTCGCCCAAGGCGAATCCGCCTCGGGCGGAGAAACTTTGGACAAAAAATACGGTGAATGCATTGGCATCGCAACAAATAATGTCGCCGAATACGCCGCGCTCATATTTGGGTTAAAAAAAATAAAGCAACTTTTGGGCAAAGATAAAACGCGACAATATGAGATTGAATGTCGTTTAGATTCGGAATTGGTCGTAAAACAATTGAATCACGAGTATAAATTGAAAGAGGAATATATTCAGAAGAATTTCATTGAAATTTGGAATTTAATGCTTGATTTTAAGTCAGTTAAGTTTTATCATATACCTAGAGAGGAAAATAGTGTTGCGGATGCGCTTGTTAATCAAGCACTGGATGCACAATACAAACAGAAGACTTTAATATGAAAATCAAAATGACAAATTAAAATTTAAAATGAATTTGGTAATTTTTTCATTTTCCATTGTCATTGTTCACTTTGATTTTTCCATTTGAAATGTTTAGATACAAAAAAACAATTGCGTTTATTCTTATTTTAGCGATTGCCGGAGGCTATTTTTTCTATTCCAAATCCAAAAAGGCCAAAGTTGAATATACGACGGCGATGGTGGAAAAAGGCAATCTATCGCAAACTGTTTCAGCAACTGGGGATCTCAAGGATGACTCTGAGATTGTGCTTAACTTTGAATTGGGCGGAAGGATTAGCGAAGTTTTTATCAAAAAGGGCAATAAGGTTGCAGCGGGAGATTCCATCGCGATGCTGGATAATGTCAATTTGTCAGGTCAGGTTGCTCAAGCAAAGGCATCGCTTGATAAGGCGGTAGCAGACGCCGGTTCGAATGATGATGCGATCCGTGAGGCTAACGTTGCTGTAGACAACGCAGAGAACTATTTGGATGAAGCTGATGATTTAGAGAAACAAAAAGTGGACGCAGCTGAGAAGGCTTATGATAATGCTAAAAGTTATTATGACGACGTGCTAGATTTTTATAACGATAGTCCGACCAAAGAGAAGAAAATGACATTAACAACGGCGTCTAATAGTAAAAAAGCGTCCGAGGAAGAACTGGATACAACAAAAAAATCGAAAGATTTGACTATTACTTCGGCAGAGAATTCTTTGGATGCGGCTAAGGCGAAATTAAAAACTACGGAGTCGAAGTTTACGATTAATTCTGGGAATGCACTAGTTGATAGCGCCAAGGCTGGCTATAACATAGCGCTTAATAATCTCTCAAAGGCCATACTTAAGGCGCCTGTTTCCGGGACGATTGTTGAGGTGAATAACAAGGCGGGGGAGATCTTGGGAACGGGCGTGATCAAGGAATCATTTGCACGCATCATTGCGGATGATTTTATTATTGAATCCAATATTCCTGAATCAGATATTGTTAAATTGAAACTCGGTCAAAAGGCTAAAATTACTTTTGATGCGCTTCCAAGTGGCGAAGAATTTGATGCGGAGCTTATTGAAATCAATCCAGCTGAAACTGTTATTCAAGACGTGGTTTATTATGGGATTAAGTTGAAGCTTTCTGTGGTTGATCAGCGGCTGAAGCCGGGAATGAGTGCCAATGTGGATGTACGGACCAATGAAAAAAGTGATGTGCTTATGATTCCGCTTCGGGCCATTAAAATCAGAAATGGAGAGAAATTTGTGGACGTTTTGAAGGATAATGATTTAACTCAAGAGGTGAAAATTACTACTGGACTTGAGGGTGATGGAGGGATGGTGGAAGCAAAATCTGGATTGAAAGATGGTAATAAGGTTGTTACTTTTTCCAAGTCCGTGTAACTTTGACAAATAAAAAAAGCATATTTATATTGCGATTTTTCGCTAATAGATAAATATGCTTTCACTTGAGGTGAAATTATTCTTAGCATTGTGCTATCACCTCGTCGTTGTTTTTTTGGACAGGTTTTTTTTGTTCTTTTGTGCGAGTGCTAATTTCACTCGTGAAAGATTTTTTGGGAATCTCATGATAGAGTGGTTCCCTTTTGTTGATAAGATAGGTTGTGCTGTTGTTTTTGCACATTCCCGCATCTTTCCAATAAACTTGATAATGCATGTTTTTTCTCCTTTTGGTTGGTGGATTTTGTCAAGAAAATGTTATTTCTTTATCCTTGTTTTTAATAATAACTTAATTTTAACTTTATGTCGAACGCCTTAATCCAAGTACAAAATCTTTGCAAAGTTTATTCTAATGATGGCGTAGAAACGCTGGCGCTTTGTGGGGCTAATTTTGAAATTGAAAAAGGTGAGTTTATTTCCATTATGGGTCCGAGTGGTTCCGGAAAATCCACCTTAATGCAAATTTTGGGATTTTTAGATCGACCGACTGAGGGAAAATATTTCTTTGAAGGACGGGATACTTTTTCTTTTGATGATGATACGCTAGCGAAAATTAGAAATAAAAAAATTGGTTTTGTTTTTCAATCTTTTAATTTACTTCCCCGCACTTCAGTTTTTGAAAATGTTGAGTTGCCGTTGCTGTATGATGAAAAGCCCGATAAAAGTAATAAAAAAAAAGTAATGGATGCGCTTAATGCTGTGGGAATGGAGCATCGTACGCAACATTTTTCCAATCAACTTTCTGGTGGAGAAAAACAACGAGTGGCAATTGCCAGAGCTTTGGTCAATGATCCTGAAGTAATTTTTGCTGATGAGCCAACTGGAAATTTAGATTCAAAATCGGGATTGCAAGTGATGCGAATCTTGCAAAAATTAAATGATAGTGGGCATACCGTGATTTTAGTCACACACGAAACTTATACCGCCGAACATGCTAAGAGAATAATTTATGTCAAAGACGGAAATATTATTGCTGATGATCCTGTTAGAAATAGAAGAATTGCAGATGGCGAAAATGAGTTGTTGAAATAATTTATATAAATATGGTAAAAAATGAAAATAAGGAGATTGATCAAAATGAATATGCTAAGGCATTACTAGGGTTGAGTGGTAACTTATTAAAGAAAAAACAAGGCAAAACAATAGGGGAAGAATTGAACACGAGGATGGTTTGGAGGTGTGGAAGATTTTGGCCGGAAGAATGGCCAAGTAGAGATAGTTGGTGGAAGATATTATTATTTATTATTATCGTAGCAATATTATTCGGCTTATTTGATTTGTTATAAATTATGCGCATTGTTGATCCAATTAAAATTTCCTATAAAAATCTGATGGCGGCCAAGCTCCGCTCTTTTTTGACGATTTTGGGAATTATTATTGGCATTGCTTCTGTGATTGTGGTGATGGCGATTGGCGGAAGTGCACAAAAATTGATTCTTAACCAAGTTTCTGGCGTTGGGTCGAACTTGATTGGCGTTCTTCCTGGAGCATCTGACGACAAAGGTCCACCAGCATCTGCCATGGGAATCGTAGTAACAACTTTGAAATATGCTGATTTAAAAGCGCTGGAAGAAAAAAGAAATGTGCCAAATCTAGTTGATGCCGTTGCTTATGTTAGTGGATCAGCAACAGTGAAAAATAAAAGTGGATCATATCAGACCAGCTATCAAGGTGTGACGTCAAGCCTCCTTGATGTAGAGGATATAAAACTAAAATCCGGTCGATTCTTTATGAAAGATGAAGATACGAATTTAGCGCATGTGGCGGTTTTAGGCTCCAATCGCGTGCACGATCTTTTTCCCAATGAGGATCCAATTGGAAAAACAATTACTCTAAAAGATTTTAACTTTACTGTAGTAGGAGTTCTCTCTGAGCGGGGATCGGTCGGTTTCTCTAATACCGATGATATGATATATGTTCCACTTTTCAGTGGCCAAAAATTACTCTTGGGAATAGACTATATTAACTTTATGCGGATAAAAGTTGATTCTAAAGATAATCTTGATCGCGCCGTTATTGATGTGAAAAAGACTTTGCGCGAACAACACAAGATTAAGGCGGACGCGAGCGATGATTTTTCTGTGAGAAATAGCGCTCAAGCGATTGAAACGCTCACGACTGTGACAAATGTTTTGAAGTATTTTCTGGCAGCGGTGGCAGCAATTTCTCTTATTGTTGGAGGTGTGGGGATTATGAACATCATGCTTATATCTGTGCATCAGCGGGTGCGGGAAGTGGGACTTCGAAAGGCGGTCGGCGCGAAAAATGGCCATATCATTTTACAATTCTTGCTTGAGGCGATTTTCATTACATTTATTGGTGGAGTTTTTGGAATAATTCTCGGCACTCTTATTGCACTTCTGGCTGCTATAATAATTAAGAGTCTTGGCTACGACTGGGAATTTATCATCGCGCCTAGTGCTATAATTATCGCGACATCAGTTTCTGTGGCTATCGGTCTTATCTTTGGAATCTATCCTGCCCGCAAAGCTTCGCGCATTTCACCGATGGAAGCGCTGAGATACGAATAAAAAAAGTTCCTCCCTTTGGAAAAGGGAGGTTAGGAGGGATTTGAAAAACTATGACAAGCCATTATTTAAAAAATACAGCAAGGAAATTAAGAAATAGCGTAACGGAAGCGGAGCATAAACTATGGCAATATCTCAAAAAGAAACAAGTTAAAAATTTGCAATTTTATAGACAAAGGCCACTAGGAAAATTTATTGTTGATTTTTATTGCCCAGCTGCTAAGTTGGTAATAGAAGTTGATGGAGGACATCACTACGATGGTGGTGAGATAGTTAA
>JBAXPY010000012.1:0-20504 GCA_037132035.1 Candidatus Moraniibacteriota bacterium
CATACTCTAGATTATTTCACAGAATATGTGTCTAGTATATGGGGTACCTGCCAGACGGTGAAAAATTATATGTGCAAACAAATAATTCTTTCCAAATTATTGATATAGCAAGTGAAAAGGCAGAATTTGTTAAGGATCTGTTTTTTACTCATATGTGTTCCAATCATATGCTAACTTCAAATGATACAAATTGGTAAATAATTTATATGTTAATTGAGCTAGGAGGAAAAGCATCCATTAAAATTAAAGAAGTTAAACATGGCGGATATAGAATTGTTTATATGAGCGTGATTTTTAATGTTGCTATTAAAGACGATTCAAAGATTAGTGATTTATTTTCTGAAATATATCAGCAACTTAAAAATAAAGACACTTGGATCTTACAAGAAAAAATTCACGGGGCATTGTCTAAGAGAAGTAGGATAGCCGCTATTAGAAATAGATTAATAAAAAAGCTATTTCCTGCCGAAAATATTATTCCTTTTACATTTATTGAAGGTGATCCTTGCGTTGGTGGCATAATCGCAGGGATACAAATCATCGGCGCAATTATAAAGGATAAGGATATAAAAGTTGATACTTTATTTTTCGAGGGAAAAGCTGTTGGCAGAACCTTCGAGACATCAGATTTCAAGGAAATATTTCTTGCGGGAATTTCTGGTTTGCACAAAGAAAAAAGTTTTACTCGAAATGAGCAAACTAAGCATGCATTTTTTGAAATAAAAAATATTTTATCTAGTAAGGGTTACAGCATGAAGCATGTTATTCGTACTTGGATTTATATGCCAAAGATACTTGATTGGTATTTAGAATTTAACAAGGTAAGAACTAGATGCTTCCAAGACCTTGGTTTGATTGGCAAAAATAACAACTACCTGCCGGCAAGTACGGGAATTCAAGGAATGCGCGATAATAAAGAAGAAATTTTTATCGATGTCTTAGCTTTGGTGCCTAAAACATCAAACTGTGTTGTCTCTGTGATGAAAAATACCTGTCAAAATGAGGCACGCGAATACGGATCATTATTTTCAAGAGGAATGGCAGTAAAAATAGAGAACTCTGAAACGCTGTATATTTCTGGAACAGCAAGTATTGATAATAATGGAAAGACTGTTTGCCTAGATGATCCAGCGGGGCAGATAGCGCAAACTTTAAAAAGCGTCGAATCATTATTGAAAACAAAAAAATCGTGCCTTGGTGATATTGTAATGGCTACGGCATATTGCAAAAATAAAAAAGCTTACGATAATTTCAAAAAATTTATTAGAAACTCAAAGTTAAAAGACATCCCATTTGTTACGGTATACGCTGATATTTGTCGGGATAATTTGCTATTTGAAGTAGATGCAATTGCTGTTAAAACCAAACTGTGAAAGTAGTTTCCTTTTCAATATTGAATAGTATATAATAAAAACATATGAAAATTATCAAAAACAGCATGGTTAAAAAAATATTAGTGGGCTTAATGGTTTTGATAACAATTTTTGTGGGCTGGTATTTTTTATTTGATAAGGCGCCTCTGCAGGGAGATTGGCAGTCGCAGTTGGCCGTGATTTCCACGGCTAAATTTAATGGTGATTCGGTGACGGTCAAAAATGTGCGGAATTTTCGCTATTATCCAACCGAAGATGATATGCATCCGGATTATTACGATAAAACTTATGACCTCAATCAAATAAAGAAAGTGTGGTATATAACCGAACCGTTTAATGAAAATAAGGTAGCTGCTCATACATTTGTTTCATTCGAATTTAATAATGGAGACTTTTTAGCTATTAGTATTGAGGCGCGCAAAACCAAAGATCAGCATTACAGCATTTGGAGAGGAATGTTGCATTCATATCCGCTGGTCTATGTCGCAGTGGATGAACGAGATGCAGTTCTCTTGAGAGCTAATTTACGCAAAGACAGAGTCTATGTTTATCCGGTAAAATTGCAAAAATCAGAGAATGCCAGATTGCTATTTGTGGATATGTTGGAAAGGATGAATGAATTAACAACCACAAATCCCGTTTGGTATAACACCCTCTTTGCTAATTGTACTTCTGGTATAGCTGATCATATCAACAAGCTCACTCCAGGACGCATTTCTAGATTTTCTTGGCAATTATGGTTAACATCATCAGCTGATGAGTTGGCGTTAAGTCGTGGACTTTTAGATACAGATCTTCCCATTGAACAGGCTAGAGAAAAATTTAATATAAACGAGATATCAGAGCGAGTAGGAGATGTACCAAATTATTCAGCCGAGATTAGAAAAGGATTAAAGTGATTGATAATAATGGCATGTAATTGGGGGTACAAAAAACAACGCTTACGGCGCTGTTTTTTTGTATACTTTATTCCACACAAAGTTGGGGATTCAACCATCACCGGAGACGTGTATGGGTTTAAAGCCCACGAGAGGGCTCAATATGAGCCCTCAGGGTCTCTCGATAAAAACGTCTGATGGTTGGGGAGGAAGGATTCGGACCTTCGCATGCCCCGCCACGGCGGGGTGCCTTACACTTTTGATATTGCACACAAGGTTGGGGAGGAAGGATTCGGACCTTCGCATGGGGGCTTCAAAGGCCCCTGCCTTACCACTTGGCTACTCCCCAACTCTGGGTGCAATTTATTTAATTTCCAAACTTTATATTCAATTTTCTCTCTAAATCTCCTTTTAGCGATTTCAAATATTTTTCTCGTTGCATTGCTTCCGCTCTGCTCAGGTATTCTTCTTTGTGAACTATAGTAAATGGTCTTCTATTTTTCGTAGCAGTAACTTTACCAGCGTTGTGTCTCAAAAGCCTATCTTCTAAATTATTGGTTTGACCAATATAGAGTTTATTATCTTTAATACTTTTGAGAATATAAACAAAAAAGAACATAATTTTTTTTATACAATGTTGGGGCTGTAGAATTCGAACCTTCGCATGCCCCGCCGAGGCGGGGGCTACTCCCCAGTTAGTATTTGGTAGTTAGTATTTTGTATCTAGTATGAATTTTCAAAATGCCAAATACCATATATAAGATACTGAATACCAATTACTATTCCACAATCTTCCCACCCATAATCTCCATTGCGGAGCTTAGGAGGGATGATTGCTCGTGGGTGGTTTTTTCTTTTTCTTTAGCTTGCTCAATTTCATCATCGGCGGCGGAGTTTTGAATGGGGGCTAGGGTCTTGTCGACTACCACCTGAATCCGAACAGCCAATTCTAAAATCTTACTAAAAACATCCTCAATTGTCAATCTATTTTGCGGATCGTCTAATTTTTCTTTGTAAAACTCATAGGGCGTGGCAAGTGTGATGAGGTTGCCCTCTGTGGTCACGATTTGGCAGTTAGTGAGGAGTGCGCAGAGGGAATGGTTGTAGGCGCGAATATCGATGAGAAGACGGTTCCAGCGGCCCTTTAGGGTGTCTGGATCAATAGTGACGTCTGAATTTATTTGTGTTCCAATCGAGGGCTTTACTTTCTGATCGATGTTAATTTTTTTTTCGGGAGTATGTGGGGTGATTGGGCTTACTTTTGGTTGAATATTGACTTGGGCGCTACCTTCCATTGCGATTTCTGGTGTATAAGGTTTTTGAGGTGCGGGAAACTTTTGCGTGGCTTTGATGATGGCGATTTCGAGTGCGAGCTGGGGAAGAAGGAAGGAAAATAATTTAGTTTGTGCGACCAAAAGCAGATCGATGGTGGCCACGATTTGCGAGAGCTCGCTATTTTTTGCTTGCGCAATAAGTTTTTCGATCTTATCTTGGGTTAGTTCGCGCACAAAGTAGGTTTTAAAATTTTCATCAATTTTGAGGAGCATTAATTGTCTGAAATGATTAATGAGAGCCTTTGAAAATATTTGCAAATCATAGCCACCAGAAATAAGTTCATTGATTTTCTCTAATGCTTTTTTTGTATTTTTCGAAACAATTTCTTCTGCTACATCACCAATGAAACTCTTGTCCACTGTACCCAAAATTTCTTCCACATCTTTGGCGGAAATATTTTGATCTTCAAGTGCTATGATTTGACCAAGTAGTGATTCAGCGTCACGCATTCCTCCTTCGGCTGATAGCGCGATCATTTCAAGGGCTTCTTTTTCAACGCTAATTTTTTCATCCTTGGCAATTATAGTCAGTTTTTCAATGATGTCAGTCATTGGCCAGCGAGGGAAGTCAAATTTCTGACAGCGAGAAACGATGGTGGCGGGAACTTTATGGATTTCAGTTGTGGCCATGATAAAGATGACATGGGCGGGCGGTTCTTCGAGGGTTTTCAGGAGCGCGTTCCACGCTCCAGTCGAAAGCATGTGGGCCTCGTCAATAATATAGACCTTGTATTTCAGAAGAGTTGGCGGAAGAGCAATTGTTTCTTTTAGCTCGCGGATATTGTCCACACCGGTATTGGAGGCTGCGTCAATTTCGATGATATCGAGAGTTTTTCCCGATTGAATGGTGAGGCAAGCTGGACATTTTTCGCAAGCATTGATATCGGTGTGGTCTTGACAGTTGATAGTTTTGGCGAAGATCCTAGCGAAAGTGGTTTTCCCTGTACCACGTGGACCAGTGAAAAGATATGCGTGGGCGACACGGTTGTTTTTAATGGCATTGGAAAGAGTGCGCACAATGTGCGCTTGTCCGATAATTTCCGAAAAGTTTTTTGGACGATATTTGCGGTAGAGAGTTTGGGACATAGTAATTTATGATTTTTCCGTGTCATCCCCGCGAAGGCGGGGATCCAGGTACCCCAGGCTTAAGGTTAAGAAAAAATAGAATATTAAAAAAACAAGCTGGTTAAAACACAGAGCTAGAAAATTTTTAACTCGATTTCTTTGAAGTTGTTAATTAGTGGAGCCTGGATTCCCGCCTTCGCGAGAATGACACAATAATAAATTTGAGCTTCATTATCTTTAGCTTACCACCATTTGGACAAAAAGAAAAATCCTGCCTAAGTGACAGGATTTTTTGCTAAAATAGGCTATTTTTTGAAAACGAAAAACTTGTAACCGATAAAATTCCAAGCCAAGCCAACGATGCTTCCCATGGCGGCACCAATTAAGCCCCACTGTCCTTGTTCGAGAGCTCCCATTGGATTTCCTAGATGGAAAACTAATGAGGCAACGGTGACGTTGATGATGAATCCGAGAACGCTAACGAGAAAAAATTGAATAAATTCAGTTTTCTTTTCACCAGTTTGGTTGAATGTCCAATATTTATTCCAAAGGTAGCTGTTGATATTGGCAACGATAAAGGAGGCGGCTTTATAGAGGGAATAGAAGGTGATTATTCCTAGCCCGGCGATGACCGCATCTTTGGCATCGATTTTGAAGGAATCCCTGAAAAAGGCGATAAACAGAGAGAGGACGCCCATATCGACCAGAACATTCATCACTCCTGTGACACCGAATTTTCCTAGTTGCCAAATGACGGCAATTTTCTTGCTGATGTAGTAGGCGACAGTTAGTCCGAAGGGAGTGGCGATGAGGAAGAATGGCACGATCCAGATTGATAGTCTATAATAGAGTTCGGGTTTAGCGGTTTTCATGACAGGGAGCAGTAGGAGCCCAATAAGAAGGCCAGCGCCAGTCGCAAACGCGACGTCCTTTTTCGTCATTTTTATTTCTTCCATATTCTTATCCCCCACCACTTTTTCGCTCGCATTTGCGAGGCAGGCGGAGGGGGTTGTCGGTTAGTTTATTATTTTTTAGTAGCTCATTACGTAAGAAAAATAATTTCAAAAAAGCGAAAAAGTGGTGGGGGATGAATTACTCGTTTGTTTTTTCTTCGAGTTCTTTTCGTAGCTCCTCTAGATTGGGTATCCATTCATCAATAGCTGAAAGGTTATTGCTGCTTGAGATTACCTCATCTTTTGGTGTTGATGACATTCGCGCAATCGGCTCCGATGATGTTGGTTTTTCGTTGAAAATATCGTCAATTTTTTTGAATCCGCCGATGTCTTGGATGGTCTCTCTTCTTGACGTTTCTTTTTCACGTGATTTTTGCAAGAGGTTTTCGATTGCGCCCCATTCAGAGTCGAGATCACGAGGGGTGACTAATGTCACTTCATCACCTGGTTCCACCTTGAAATATGTAATAGAGGCAAGTAAAACTCGATAGGCCTTGCCTTCGGCCACGACAAAATAGTTTCCATCAGTATCTTGATTGACTGTGCCAATTGCCATCTTCCTGATGACCGGCCCGATTTGTTTATAGATAAAAGAGCCGTCACTAGTGATTGACAGCTTCATCATGTCGCCTTTGACTAGTTTTGATTTTGAAGCGTAGTTAGCTGGAACGGGATATTGTTTCCCATCAGTTCCCAGCATAATCTGGCCATCGAAAGTTCCTTCAATTACTTTTTCATCATCGGAGTCTTCAGCTTTTCTTCTTCTGCCGACTTTCTTCTTGCCTTCAAGTTGCAAGAGCATTGACTTGGCTCCTTGCAGAGTTGTTTCAGCTGTAGAAATCATATCACGGAGTGCTTGAATTTTGTCCGCGTTTTTATTGTCATCGTTAATATTTTTTTCTTCCATCTTTGTTTTATTTTAGTATTTTTATTTTATAAAACAATTATACATTTTTTAGGATTATTGTGCAAGTGAAAAATATTTGACTCTATTGCTATTATTGTGTCATCCCCGCGAAGGCGGGAATCCAGGCACCTCAAACTCTAGAAAAAAGAAACACGGGATTTGTTGGTTGAGAAATAAAAATTAGAAGATTTGTAATTCGATTTTTCAGAGTTCAAAACTAGTGGAACCTGGATTCCCTGCCTACCGGCAGGCAGGCCGCCGGAATTTATGCTCGTGAAACGGGTGCGGGAATGACACGAGAGTGTTTTTTCCGAATAAATCAAAAGAACATTTTAAATTTAAAAGATAAATATTTTTTGGTATAAGAAAAGGAGTTATTGGCCTCTGTCCACATCCTGTGGATAACTTTTTTTAAAAAGGCTTAAAAACGGTGCTTTTAATTTGTTTTCAATGTGTTGACGAGTGCGAGCTAGTGGGGTAAAATAGATTCATAGTTCATGTGAGTGGTGAAAAGTGGGGAACTAATAAAAAAACATTTATGTTTATCGGTGAATACCAACATTCGATTGATCCGAAAAAAAGATTGGCGGTGCCAAGCAAATTTCGCGATGAGCTGAAAAACAAAGTGGTTGTGACGCGCGGACTCGATAAATGTCTTTTTATTTATCCAATGAAGGTCTGGCAAGCGTTAGCCGAAAAACTGGGAGCGATTCCAGTTGGAGAGTCAGGCACGAGAAGCTTTGTGCGACTTATGCTTGCGGGAGCGACTGATGTGGAAACGGATAAGCAGGGGAGAATTTTGATTCCAGATTATTTGAAAGAATATGCCGGCTTGGACAAAAATGTAATTATCGCTGGAATATACAATCGTTTGGAAATCTGGGACGAAGTGAAATGGAATGAATACAAAAAGAATGCTGAAAAAAATACTGATGAGATTGCTGAACAATTAGGTAAGCTGGGAGTGTACTAGGAGAATTTTAAATTTTAAAGGCTAAATTTTAAATCAATTTAAAATTACTGAATGTTTAAATGAAATAATTTAATAATTTATTCATTTGGATTTCATTTTAAATTTCAAATTTAGAATTAAAAATTAAACGGATGACTATCCATAAATCGGTTTTACTGGAAGAAACAATAGAAGCTCTAAATTTGAAAGAAGGTTCTGTTGTGGTGGATGCGACGCTTGGTGGAGGTGGTCATTCTCTGGAAATTTTAAAACTAATCGGAAGCGGAGGAAGGTTGATTGTAATAGACGCTGACGATGGAGCGATTGCACGGTTCGGAAAAAGAATACAAGAACAGCAAGTTGAAAATGTTACTCTGGTGTGCGATAATTTTCGGAATTTAGACGGTATTTTGAAAAGTTTAGAGATTGAGAGGGTAGATGCTATTTTGGCTGATATTGGCTACTCTTCTGATCAGCTGGAAGACGCGGAGAGAGGAATTAGTTTTCAATTGGACGCACCGCTGGATATGCGCTTTGACCAATCACAAGAATTGACAGCTGAGAAGATTGTGAATGATTATAGTCGGGAAGATCTAGAGAGAATTATTAAAAATTTTGGAGAAGAAAGATTTTGTAAAAATATTGTCAGAGGAATTGTTGGATATCGGGCAAAAAAAAGAATTGAAAGTACGCGAGAATTGGTTTCGATAATCGAGAGTCATGTGCCTGATGGATATCGGAGAGGACGGATTAGCCCAGCCACAAAAACATTCCAGGCAATTCGCATTGAAGTTAATCAAGAATTAGATAGTTTGCGTGAGTTTACGTCAGCGGCGATAAGAATGCTCAGTTCCAGAGGAAGGCTCGCAGTGATTTCCTTCCATTCGTTAGAAGACAGAATTGTGAAAGAAATATTCAGGGAAAATGCTAGGGGATGCATTTGTCCTCAAGATTTCCCAGTCTGTCTTTGTGAAAAATTGGCAAAATTAAAGATAATAACAAAAAAACCAGTAATTGCCGGTCCTGATGAAATTGAAAGAAACCCGCGTGCAAGGAGTGCAAAGCTCCGGGTTTGTGAATTTATCTCAAAATAAAAAAACAAAAAAATATCTCGTTGATTCTACCATAAAAAATGGACTTGTGGCAACTTAACTGGATAATAAAACAAAAATGGCAAAAATTCTTATTATCAACAAGCATAATTCGCAAAATTATCATGAAAGTGCGTCCAGAAAAGTTCAGGACGACAAATCTTCTTTTGTCGGATTGATTGCATCCAAGAAAGGCAGTGTCAAGATTGGCTTGGCAAGTATGGGATTTTTGGTGGTATTTTTTGTGGTTTTTTCTTGTGCCTATTACTTATTTCAAGTAAATGATCTGGCTGTTAAGGGTTATGATATTCGTGAGTTGGAAAATAAGATAAGCGAGCTAGAGAAGGAAAATAAGCAAATGCAGATTCGAGAGATGGAATTGCGCTCAATGTATGTGATTGAAAAATCTGCCCAAGACTTTAACCTTGTTAGTCCTGCCAATGTAACTTATTTAGAAGTTAATAATACTGTCGCGATAAGATAAAGAATAAAAATGTCCAATGCGCAAAGGCATAAAAAATGTGGAGTTAGCGCTCGGAACTCCCTTGGGGAAAATATAAAAAAACCAAGGATTTATGCTTTGGCCTTTTTGATATTTATTATTGTTTTTATAATCATTGGAAGGATGTATTTTTTGCAAGTTAGCAGTCAGGGCTATTACCGAGCGCTGGCTGAGAATCAGCATTCACTTTTTCGTAAATTGATTCCAGAGCGCGGAGAGATCTTTTTGAAGGATCGAGATGCTCTTTATCCTGTTGCAGTCAACCGGGAGACAAAGATGGCGTATGCGGTGCCGAAAGAGATTGAGGATCCAACTGTTGCTAGCACTGGTTTAGCGATAATTTTAGGCTTGGATCGTGATGAACTATTCGCAAAGTTGGATAAGAAGGATGATATGTATGAAGTGTTAAAACATCGGCTTAGTGATGATGAGATAACCGGGATAAAAAATTTAAACTTAAAAGGCGTGCATTTGACGAATGAGGATTTTCGCTATTACCCAGCAGGAGAGCTCGCTTCACATGTATTGGGTTTTGTTGGTTGGAAAGATAATGAGTTTGGAGGGAGATATGGTAGCGAATTATTTTTCGAGCAAGAGCTCAAAGGTGAAAATGGGAAACTTTTTCAAAACAAGGATGCATCAGGAAGGTGGATTGCGACTGGTGAACGAGATATCGCTTACGCAAAAAATGGCGATAACTTGCTCTTAACGATTGATCATAGCGTTCAATATAAGGTGGAAAAAATTTTGGCAGCGGCAATGGAAAAATATCAAGCAGAAAGGGGCACGATAATTGTTGTGGAATCTGCTACGGGCAAAATTATCTCCATGGCAAGCTATCCCACATTCAATCCCAATGAATACGCCAAGGTGGAAAATATGGAAGTATTCAGAAATTTGGCCGTTAGTGATCCCTATGAGTGTGGAAGTGTGTTTAAATCTTTCACGCTGGCCTCAGCCATTGATGCAGGAAAAATCACTCCAGAGACGACCTATGTCGATACTGGCGTAGTTGGTGAGGCTGGGTATACAATCAAAAATTCAGATCTTAAGTCGAATGGCGTCCAGACGATGACACAAGTCTTGGAAAAATCCTTGAATACCGGTGTGATTTATGCGGAAAGGCTTATGGGAAATCAAGTTTTTGGCGATTATATCAAAAAATTTGGCTTTGGCGAATCAAGCGGAGTGGATATTTTTGCCGAAGTTTCGGGAAATATTTCCAATCTTTCCAACCAAAAGAGAAATATCGAGTATTTTACTGCATCTTTTGGACAAGGAATTACCGTGACGCCGTTACAGTTAGTTATGGCGTATAACGTTTTAGCAAATAACGGAATTCTTCTGAAGCCACAGATTATTGATAGAGTGATGCATAGCGATGGTAGTGTGTCCGAATCGTCAACTCAAGAAGTGCGCAGGGTGATTTCGCAACAAAGTGCTTATCAGATATCTCAGATGCTGCGTAGTGTTGTTACGGATGGTCATGGAAAACAAGCGAATGTCCCGGGCTATTTGGTTGGAGGCAAAACTGGAACAGCTCAGGTTGTGGGACCAAGTGGCGGATATGAAGATGGAAAAAGCATTGGATCATTTGCAGGATATGCACCGGTTGATAATCCAAAATTCACAATCCTTGTCCGTTTAGATGACCCAAAAACGGTGCAATGGGCCGAGTCTAGCGCGGCGCCGACATTTGGAGAATTGATGAAATTTTTATTAGAATATTACCATATCGAACCAACTGAGAAATATACTCAAGCTGATGTGGATAAATTCAATCAAACTCACACACTAGGAAATTCATTTATCAAAGAGGATAAACCGGAAGAGGTAAGGGACGGGGAGAATAAGTTAAATATTGAGATTAAAAAAAAGGATGAAAGAAAAGCTAAGAAAAAATAAGCCGAGCGATGTTTCGGCTAGGCAGGTAGTAAAAATGGAGAGGTTTTTGTTTTTCATGGCAAAAACTCTTTTGAATAAATATACGCCACGAATAATCGCGGTGACTGGTTCGGTCGGAAAGACTTCGGCGAAAGAGGCCATTTTTGCTGTGATCTCTGGTCGCTATTCTGTTCGCAAAAGCGAGAAAAACTATAATAACGAAATTGGCGTTCCACTGACGATTATTGGTGCGGAAAGTGGCGGTAAATCGCTCCTGAAATGGATCGGCGTTTTTCTGCATTGGTTGCTATATTTCATTTTTCCATTAAAATTTCCAGAGATAATAATCTTGGAAATGGGCGCGGATAAACCAGGTGATTTGAAATATCTCACTGACTTAGCTCAGCCTGATATTTCTGTTATCACAGAAATAGCTTCTAGTCATTTGGAGTTTTTCAAAAATATTGATGCTATCTTCAAGGAAAAGGCGACATTGGCACGAGTCCTATCGGAAAAGGGTTTGCTGATTATTAATACGGATAATAAGTATCTTTTGAAGATTAAGGAAAATCCACGCCAATTTGGAGTGACGGGCCGGATATTTTCTTTTGGATTTAAAGAGGATGCTGCTGCGCGCGCGATGGATGTGTTTATGAATTATCATGGAGATGAAAATGATTTGTCCGGGAAAGAGGTTAATGGATTGAGCTTCAAGTTGAGCTATAAGGGTACGACAATGCCATTGCGACTAAATAATGTTTTGGCTCGTCATAACATATACGCGGCGCTTGTGGGTGTTTCGGTTGGTATTGAGTTGGGAGTGAATTTGGTGGATATTGCTGCGAGTCTGGAAAAATTCATTCTGCCTTCCGGCAGGACCAACTTGATTCGAGGAATGAGAAATACAAACATCATTGATGACACGTATAATTCTTCTTCTGTTACATCTGTCGAAGGTGTCTTGGAGGTGTTGCGAGAATTTAGAAATAGTAGAAAGATTGTGGTGCTGGGGGATATCTTAGAGATTGGTCCAAATACGGAAGCGGAGCACCGGCAAGTTGCAAAAAAGTTTCTAGAAATTGGTGGCGATGTATTTTTGGCGGTTGGCGTGAGGATGAAATTTGCTGCTGATGAATTGCGAAAGCACAAGTTTGCTGGAGAAATTTACGAATTTAGGAGTCCAATGGAGGCGGGGAAGAAATTGCAAGAGCTATTGCGCTCAGGCGATGTAGTCTTGGTCAAGGGTTCACAGGGCATGCGCATGGAAAAAGTGGTAGAAGAAGTGATGGCTGAGCCGAATCGCGCCGAAGAGTTGCTTTGCCGTCAAAATTTGGAGTGGAAAGATAAGCCGTGGCAGGAGGTTTAGGAAATGCATGAAATGGAAAAATTTCGAAACAATAAAAATCGCAAATCCCAACGTTTGGCCAATTATGATTATTCTCAAAATGGCATGTATTTCATTAGCATCTGCACAAAAAATAGGCAAGAATTGTTCGGTGAAATTAAAGATGGGACAATGGTTTTAAATAGATCGGGTGAAATTGTAAAAAATAATCTGATCAATATTTCTGAGTATCAGGAAAATATCTTTCTGGATGTGTTTATTGTGATGCCAAATCATATTCACGCCATAATCGAAATAAATTATGCCACATTAGGGGTTGTTGGCAATAATATGGGGGCGGTTGGCAATATTGTAGGGGCGGTTCATGAACCGCCCCTACAGGCCAGACGACAAATGTTGATGCCAAAAATTATTGGTAAATTTAAGATGTTATCGGCGAAGGAAATTAATATTTTATTGAATAATTCTGGCAATCCGATGTGGCAACGTAATTATTATGACCACATTATCCGCAATGACGAAGCTCTCAGCAAAATTCGCGAATATATTATCACTAATCCAGAGAGGTGGGAACGCGATCGAAACAATGAGGAAAATATTTTCATGTAGAAAATACAAAAATAGCCTTTTGTGATATAATAAATTTATCAAAAACATAATTTTTAACAAAAAAACAAAAAATGAACAACAAAAAAATCCCAATCGGCGTTGGGACAATCGTGCTTATCATTATCGCAGTGACGGTTTTTGGGGTTTTATGGAAATATGAGAAATCACAAAAAGTGAAAGATGCGCAAATTCAAAATGTTTCTGCTAAGTCAAGATTAAATAGTCAGGGTGAGAAAAAAGGAGTAGCAGAAAAAATAAAAACGAATAGCGAATCATCTTTTGTTGAAAATACTTATACAAACTCCAAATATAATTTTCAAATAACCATCCCCAAATATTGGCAAATCATAGAAGATGATACGGACAACGGATCTGATCCTGCTTTTGTTTTTTATAAATATGTTGCTAGTACTAATGGAGAAAAAGTGACTTCAGCTGGTTTATTTACAGAAGGAACATTTGTGGTGGTACGTCCGCATGGACAAGCAAGCGAAGGTATTTCTGGTAAAACGTTACCGGCTAAATTAAAAGGCTTAAAAGATGCAAATATCGCATCGGATTATGTTCTCAAAAATGGGACTAGCTGGGCAACATTTGTAAAATTTAAACGTATTCCAAATTCATGGGAAGAATCAGGATTTATTTTCGGAAGAAATACAATAAAAGATGAAAAAATAACTTGTGAGAGAAATGATAAAATAATCGATAGAGAGAAATGCGACTTGTGGGGCGGGGATATTTTAGCATATAATGGATCCGTGAGTGAATTAGATAGAAAGCAAATAGAAAAAATTGTTTCTACTTTTGAGTTTGTATTTTAAGTTGACTTATTTTTGTATGAAAAAATGGCCATTCTCGAGCTCGAGAATGGCCATGACTTTTTTCCAGTGCGAATCGTTTTTAATTGCTGGAATAATAAAAACCTGTCGGAGGATTATCATTGCTACAACCAACAATATAGTCTTCCAAATTCAAGTTTTCCAGAAGAACCGTTCCGAGTTCCGGAATGGTTGAGTTGCTACTGCTATTGTAGTAAACCTGGAAATGAAGATGTATACCAGTACTAATTCCAGTGCTACCCATAACACCTATCTGCTGTCCCTGAGTCACAGTTCCAGATATTGTTGGCGAGTATTTTAAATGCGCATAGCGAGTTTCGTAAGTGCCTCCGTGATCAATGACTACTGTGTAGCCATAACCACTATTTGGGTCACCTCCGGCATAAGAGACTGCTCCATACGCCGCTGCAAGAATTGGCACATCTGTGCCAGCCAGATGACCATCTTCGCTTGTATCATCACTAAAGTCAAGAGAATAATAGCCATTGCCAGTGTGGTATTGATCAGTTCCTCCATTGCACTGAACATCACCACCTGCCGCAACATACAGTAACCAATTTTTTGATCCAGACAAAGGCAGCTTCAAATTCAAATAAAACTTCGCCGTCACCCCCAACGCTCCATCCATTGTGAATGTTTCCGGGTTGTTGGTGGAGCTATTCGCTCCGCCATTCCATTCCCAATAAGCAAACGCAAACCCGGCATTGGGATAAGCTGTCAGCTCGACATCGGTATTGAGCGGGTAATTGTATTGGCAATAATTGTACTGATTTACGCCACACTGAATTTCATCATCCGAACTGGCTACGCCGCCACCAGCAACGGGGTCAGGGCTGACGGTGAGCGGAACTGTGTATGTGCAGCTTTGAGTAAGAACGGGAGATCCACCGGAGCATCCACTGGGTGAACTCGTCAGAATTGTTCGAGTTTGAGTATTGTTTTGTTGGCAAGCACCCCAATCGGAATATGTCCAAGAATTACAAACACTTACATCCGCGTATCGTATAATTTGACCAGCATTCAATGTCCCTAAATTATTATATTGACTACCGAAATCGTGAGTTGCTCCTGTATATGGAATGTCTATATTTGTAAATTTTATATATTGAGAAATATTAGAATATCCCAATGTAGCAAACTCAGCACTTTTAGCCGCAGAAGAAGATGAAGAGGTTAAGGAATTCGCATTAATAATGGAAAACTTACAATTAGGCCAGGTCCCTGTGCCTTGAAAATACTTATTTCTTTTGTAGGACCCTGTTTCAATAAAATAGATTAATAATGTGCTATCAGTAGAAACGTAGTATTGATAATGAGGTGTCATGTCATCCCCAGCATATCTAAGAATGAATGATGAACAAGAAGATGAAGCACCCCTCCTTTCAATTACGGTATTATTAAACGTGTATCCATCCATAGTAGTGTAAGTTTTTGGAATAGTGCTATAATCTTCAGTTAAGCCATCATAAAAATAATAATCAGTAGCAAATACCTTGGGGGAAAATAAAAAACTGGCAAAAAATATTACAATAATTAATAATCCTTTTTTCATTATCCATGCTCCTTTTTGTCTGAAATTTCAATCAAGTGTTATATCGGTTCCATCCAATTCTGCTTGTAACTCTAGCTTGCAACAATCAACTCGCACCACCTCCTTCCTTTGTAAAATTGTTAAGTAGCAATTGGCAATGCCCTGATTTGAGCAAAGTTAGTTCAGTATGCCCCCCCCCAAGAAGGAATTGTCAAGGTAGAGACGCAATTTATTGCGTCTTTTGCGTGTCGGGATAATATAAGCAAGACGCATTGAAATGCGTCTCTACGGTCGCACGTTTGCTTTTTTATTTCCAAAAGCTATACTTAATAGTAGCTATCAAATTAATCTTTAATTAACTACACTCAGATGTCTGAAATTTTAGAAAGCCTTTTTGGTTCCAAGGAGCGTGCTCGTTTACTTCGATTTTTTTTGCAAAACCCGGAAAGTCATTTTGAATCAGCGGAAATTGCCAGGAGAAATATGCTTAAAGGAGCGAAAATCAGAAGAGAAATTGAAATGCTTGTGCGGGTAAAGTTTATCATTAAAAACACCCAAAAGGGCAAATATTATTACCGTCTCAATCAAGATTTTGATTTCTATCCAGAATTGAAAAATTTGATCGCCAAGTCGAATACTTCGCCACAATGCAAGAGTCTTGAAAAAATTGGCAATATCGGCAATGTGAAGTTGGCAGTGATTAGTGGTGTTTTCATCAATTATCACAAAAGCAAAGCGGATATGATTATCGTGGGTGATGATATCGGCAAGGCAAAATTGAAAAATCTAATGAGTAGTCTGGAAGCGGAAATTGGCAAAGAGATTAGTTTTGTCCTTATGACGATGGACGAATTCAAATATCGTTTGAATATGTTGGATAAGTTTGTCTTGGAATTTCTTGAGGGTCCGAATGAAGAGGTGATCAATAAGATTATTGGCTTGAAGCAGTTTATTGCAAAAAGAAAATTATAACAAAAATGGTTGAAAATACGGATAAAATTTTTTTTGCAAAAAGCTTGAATGAAAAAATCAAGCTTTTTTTTGGCCGGGAATATTTCAAAAGTCGAATTATTGGCTGGCTACTCTTCTTTGGAGTCTTGTTTGATATTGTCAATTGGTCTGTATTGAAAATTTTTCTGCCCCCGGCGGGGAGTTATGTAATTTTGCATTATAACGTATATTTTGGCGTCGATTCTATGGGAGCGGCGCGAAGCGCCTATATATTGCCATTTATTGGTACTATCATTCTGCTTGTTAATGTGTTATTTTCCTTCTTCTTCTATGCTCAAAAGGAGCGTGTGGCCAGTTATGTGATGCTATTAACCGCGCTAATGGTGCAATTAAGCTTGCTTATTTCTGCAATTAGTGTCATTATTATTAACTATTAATACATCAATTATGTTCGCATTTCCTAATCCAAAGACAAAAAACCCAAAAGAGCGGAGAATACAGCGCACATTAGAGGTAATCCCTGGTATTTTGACCTGGTTTACGATTATTGGCATGTTTGCCTTTTCCTTTTTCTTGCCTGACTGGGTGGCGTATTTTATCATTACTTTTGATATTTATTGGATATTGAGGACAATTTTTATCGCTCATTATTCGATTGATGGGTATAAGAAATTGCGAGACGGAAAAAAGATTGATTGGTGGGAGCGCTGTCAAAATATTAGCAATCCTAAAAATTACATAGAGCTGATTGGCACGCGAATTTCGAAAATGGAGGAGAGTCTGCGTGATCGAATTGGTATGGTAAGGCGAGATGTAAAAATCTTGAAAGGGGAGCTGAATCGGCAAAAAAAATATTTGCAAGAGGTGAAAGATGTGGAAAAGATTTCGAGCGAGGTATTGGATTGGAGGGAAATCGTCCATGTGATCATGCTTCCTACGGCTGGTGAGCCAGCTGGAGTGATTGAGCCTTCGATTGCTGCTATAAAAGAATCAAATTTTCCTAATGAGCAAATCATCATTCTCCTGGCCACGGAAGAGCGGGAGGATGAAGTGCATAGAACCCAGAAAGTGGATTATCTTAAGAATAAGTTTGCGGGGGTATTCCGTGAGTTTATTGTGACAACACATCGCGTTCGTGATGATGAGATGAAAGCCAAGGGAGCGAATGCTACTTTTGCTGCGCGAGAATTGGTCAAATACTTGAGAGCGCAAAATATCGACTTTCGCAGGGTGATTTTTTCTAATTTTGACTGTGATAGCGTGGCGCATAAGGAATATTTTGCTGCCCTGACTTATCAGTATATCATCGACCCAAAAAGACTACAGCGGAGTTATCAGCCTCTTCCGATGTATCACAATAATCTTTGGGATACCAATGCATTCGTGCGAGTGATTGTGACTGGTTCCAGTTTTTGGCATATTTTTCAAAGTACGAGATTGGATGGCATGGTGACTTTTTCTTCTCATAGCGAACCTTTCGATACGCTCTATAACGTTGATTTTTGGCCGGTAAATATGATCAGTGAAGACTCGATTATTTATTGGAAGTGTTTTACTTACTACAATGGAGATTATCGCGTTAAACCGATTTATTTGCCGATTTCACTGGATGCAGTTCTCGCGGATACTTATTGGAAAACGATTGTGAATCAATATAAGCAAAAAAGACGTTGGGCTTATGGAATTGAAAATTTTCCAGTAATTATGCGGGCAATCGGGCCGGACAAAAAAATTAGTTTTAGACAGAAATTCAAAACGGCATTTGAAATGCTAGAAGGTCATCATTCTTGGGCGACCTCATCATTAATTTTAGCAATCTTGGGTTGGTTGCCACTGATTTTGGGTGGGGATGAATTTAATCAGCAGGTTATAGCAAAGAATTTGCCCATCTATACGCGCTATTTGATGATGCTCGCCATGATTGGATTGGCCGTTTCAATGTCACTTAGCTTTCTTTTGCTTCCTCCGCGTCCTGCAAAATACTCTCGCTGGAGAAATATTTATATGCTTTTACAGTGGATGCTTGTGCCGATTATCGCTCCACTGCTTGGCTCGCTCCCGGCGATTGATTCTCAGACGCGAATACTTTTGGGTAAATATTTTGGTGAGTTTTGGGTAACTCCGAAAAAAAGTGTAGAAAAACAGAAATAAGAAAGATTGATTGAATATTTCTAACAAGATTGCTGCTTATGCTAAAATATCTTACTCCATTCATAGAAGCATTTTTTTTCACAGTTTTCTTTATTAGTATTATTTTGCCAGTGGCAAAAAAAATTCATTGGAGCGGACGAAGTCTTGGTCGGCATATTCATAAAAAAGGGGTTTATCGGATTGGGGGCGTTGCGATGGTATTGGCTTTTAATTTGACCGTTATCTTTGACGCTAATCTTGTTATGACGCCTGAGCTTTTGGGTTTTATGCTAGCCTCCATCATCTTGATGTTGGTGGGGGTTCGAGATGACATACGGGAGTTGTTTTGGAAGACGCAACTTTTTTTTCAGATGGCCACCGCCTTTCTCATCTTCATTCTTGGTGTGAGGATTTACTATATAACAAATCCGCTGACTGGTGGCATTCTTGACTTGAATTTAGGGAGCACTGTCCTCATTTCTTTGGCATTGGTTGTGTTTTGGATTGTTTTTGTGATGAATGCAGTGAACTGGATCGATGGGGTAGATGGCTTGTCTGGCGGGATTAGCTTGATTTCTATCGGAACAATTTTCGCTCTTAGCTTTAAACCAGAAGTTAATCAACCGCCAGTAGCGATTATTTCCTGCGTGATATTTGGAGCCATCTTAGGTTTTCTGATTTTCAATTTTAATCCAGCTCGAGTGCTGGCGGGAACCTCTGGCGCGATGTTTATGGGCTTATCACTTGCAATTTTAGCAATCTTTTCTGGCACAAAGATCGCAACAGCAATTTTAGTGCTCGTAATACCGATTATCGATTTTATGTGGGTTATCGGAGAAAGAATAAGACATAAGCAGCCAATTTTTAAACCAGACAACAATCACCTACATCACAAGCTTTTGGATATTGGTTGGTCGCAGAGAAAAATCGCAATCTGTTATTACGTTCTGACAGCGATAGTTGCTCTCATTGCACTCAACACAAGAATTATTGGCAAAAGCATCACACTGTTTATTTCTGTTTCAATCATGCTAATTGCTTCCTTTATTATAAATAAAAAATTGTCCAAAATTAGAAAGAGTGAGTCGATGTGATATTTTTTTACTTAAAAAACACAAAACCCCGTGAACGGGGTTTTGTGTTTTTTAAGGAAAGTAGTGATATACTTGGCTCGTAAGAAAGAACAGTAGAATTTTATTTTACAAGATCGTGCTTACTGAAATTTATGATAGAGACGGTACCCTTACTGCATATTTGTGTAAATTCTTGAGTTGTCCGGCGCTGAGATTTTTAGACTTAGCAATTGCATCTCCGATTAGGCTTTTGGAAAATTCTACTGATGTTCCAACTTTCACTCCTCCCTTGTGACCCACATTCTTTCTGAGATAATCCTCGATGTAGATTTTGTGTTCTGGGGTGAGAGAGGAATCTGAATTTTTCTCCAAATAATCCGCTAGAGCTTTACGCGCTAGTTTGGTGGTGCCATCTCCTTTGCCAGCTGTTTCGATGAATGACTGGTCAGTTTCCTGACTGGTTGTTACTGAAGATGTTTTGTTTGTTCCATCAGTCTTGTCTGTTGTTTTTGTGTCGCTTGAGGTTTCAGTATCGGTCTTCCCGTCATTTTTCGTTAAATCCTTCAGAATATCACTTTGCTCAGTTTGTTCCTTTTGATCAACATTTTGTGAACGGTTGGAATAGGAATAGATACCAGCAGCAATAATAACAACAATAAAAATGCTCACGATTATTCTTAGATTGTCTTGAAACCATTGTTGGGTTGTCGACTGGCTGTTTTCCTCATCCATCATGTCTTCGCTTGAATTTTGCTCATCATTTGATTCTTGATTGAATTCCATAATTTTCACCTTCCTTTCTAGTTTACCCTATATCCTGATTAATCAGGACTTTCGGGGTTTAAATTTTAAATGTGCTTGCGTTGAAGCTGTGATCGCTCTTTAGCAATCGGGTTTCTAATATTAAATTTTAGCAAAGCTGAGGTGTGCGTCAACTAGACAAGATGTTGAATTTAGTTTGTAGTATATTTGGTGTTAATTTGGCAAGCAAAATGTGAGTCATCGTTTTAACATTTTTTTGCTAAGTCGAAGTCGATAAATATTTTTTTATTTTGTGAATAATAATTGTATAAATAAAATATATTAC
>JBAXPY010000013.1:0-20422 GCA_037132035.1 Candidatus Moraniibacteriota bacterium
CTCTCCATCTCTGAATTAGAAATAATCTTTGAATCTAGGAAGCGATCCTTTTGGATTTTGCGTGCTTTTTCAACGCGCTTGCGAATACTATCCGAGTTTTCTTGCTGGCTGTCTTCAGAGATCTTTTCAAACTTTAACCTGGGAACTTCGATGTGAAGATCGATGCGATCAAGGATTGGTCCGGAGATTTTGGCTTGATAGCGGATGATATTCCCTGGACTACAGGAGCACGCCTTTTCTGGGTCAGTTGCATTTCCACAGGGACACGGATTCATCGCGGCCACGAGTGTAAAACGAGCGGGAAATTCCAATGTGCCTTGCGCGCGGGAAATCGTGATAATACCATTTTCAAGCGGTTGGCGAAGGTTCTCAAGGACAGCGCGAGAAAACTCGGAAAACTCATCTAGAAACAGTATACCACGATGAGCGAGACTAATCTCTCCTGGCCTTGGGAATGTTCCGCCACCGACCAAAGAAGCCGCGCTAGCGCTATGATGGGGTGAACGAAACTGCCTTTTTGTGATGAGGCTATTTTCTTTGGGAAGATAGCCCGCAACTGAAAATATTTTTGTCACTTCTAGCGCTTCTGAAACGGTAAGTCTAGGCAATATCGAAGTCATTGTTTTAGCAAGAAGTGTCTTGCCTGAACCTGGTGGGCCATTAAGAATGATATTGTGCGCGCCTGCCGATGCAATTTCCAATGCTCTTTTAGCGTGCTCTTGGCCTTTGATATTTTTCATGTCATATAGATGATTTTCTTCCTGAAAGAGTTTTTCTAAATCAGTTTTGGGGAATAGATTTATTGCCGATCTATTTTCTAGGTGATCAAGTAATTCTTTGAGATTCGAGACGGCGATGATGTTTAAATTTTCAATAATCGAAGCTTCTTTGGCATTTTCTGCTGGAACGAAGAGTGTGTTAATGTTTTTTTCTTTGGCGAGTAGTGCGACAAGCAGGAACCCGAGCGCAATTGGCAGGTCATATAGTGGGCCGACTTTCGGCAAATCGGCTGGGGCGAGGTTGACTGTAATCCTGCCACAACGATGAGGTGCGATTAGTCCGCTATTTTTGATGGCTGAGCTGACACGATCTTGAGATTCTTTGATCGCGGTGTCTGGCAGTCCTACGATATTAAAGTGATGCATTCCAGCGGAAAGCGTATCTACTTCCACTTCGACTAATGCGCTCTTGAGGCCAATAACGGCGGCCGAAAAGACTTTTGCAGACATAATTTTATTTTTTATTTAATTTTATTATTAAAAGAAAAGCTCCTAAGCAAATAAAGATATCAGCTAAATTGAAGATAGGCCAGATTCTTAGATTAATAAAATCAATTACACAGCCGAAATATAATCGGTCAAATAGATTGGAAATAGCGCCAGATAGGATTAAAACAAGAGGATAGTTTGAAATGAATTTTAAATTTTTAAATTTTGAATTTGAAAAATGGTTTAAAATTTCTAATTTCAAATTTAAAATTAAAAAACCAGTAAAAAAAAGAATAGCGATAATAAACCCTACGATTAACCAATGTGGCAGGCTTATTCCAAATGCGATTCCCTTGTTGCAAATATAAAATCCGCCAAAAAAGCGGATTAAATATTTGGTCAATTGGTCGAATACGATTAAAGAGAGAGCGATTAGGGATAATTTTGCGTTTTTTTTGATTTTTTGGCTAAACAGCATCAATTTTTTTTAATTTTAGCATTTAATGCAGGTCTTCGCGCTGTGGTTGGCCCTTAGTCTTTCGATATCAATTTCTTTTTCGCAATTTTCGCAATTTCCGTAGGTGTCATTTTCTATTCTGTTTAATGCACTAATTACATCCCGTAGCTTTTTTTCCAAGGTCATTTCCACTGGAAGATTTTCCGTGTATTCTTCTACTTCCGTTGTGTTGTCTTCGCGATCAGTTCCGATATTGTCGAAAGTAGCTTCATAGTCGCCCTTTTCCTTGTCGACTGGTCTGGCGATTCTCCCGAGGTTATCTTCTAAATCTGCCCTTTCTTTTAATAAAAGAGCTTTTAGTTCATTTTGAATGTTTTTATCCATATTGAGATTTGGTTAGTTGGTTATTTCTCTTACGCTTTTATCGTAGCAAAAAAACGGGCTATTGTCTATTGTTTTTTTGAGTTAGTTTATATAGACTTAATGTGCTTAATTTTTGCTCTTCGAGTATTTAAATCAATCCACACGGCAATTATGTCAAATCGATAGTCATGACCTGTGAGATTGTTGAGTTTTAGATAGAAATAGGCGATTTTGTCTAGTTTTTGGAGTTTGTGATAGTTGACGTTTTCTTCTGGGTTGGTGTGAAGAAATTTTTGCATTTCCCTTGCCTTTACTTCTACAAAAACAAATTCATCCTTCTTTTTGTCCTTGGCAATGATATCGATTTCTCCTAATTGGCGTCCATTTGGGTTGGTATAATTGAGTGCGATTATTTTATAGCCTTTGTTTTTGAGAAAGTTGGCGGAAATAGTTTCGCCTAGGTTTCCAAAGATTTTTTTTTGAGTTATTGCCATATTGATATTATAGCAAATGTTTTTTTGAAAACAAAAAAAACACCCTTTCTTTGGTGCTTTATTAGTTAAATTAATTATTAATTTTTTCTCCCTGGTTTCAAAAGGTATGGAAACCAGGGCGTTCAACGCCCAATAAAAAATAAATTTGGCTGGAACGCCCCAGTGTTTGTCATGTAATAACATGAAACACGGAGACATTCTCGCCGGGTGAGTGGCGATGTAAATGTAATGATGTTCATGTATTTTATTTACATAACTGCAAGATTATCCCCAGTCTAACTTCTTGGGAATGTTGTTTTACCATTCTCTGGTGAATTTTCACCTTTGAATTTAAGGTACAGTCTAGACAATGCTAGTGATTTTTCTTTTTATTTTTATTTTTAAGAAAAATTTTTGGCATGTCCTCTTAGATTAATAACCTGTTTATTCTCCTAAGCGGACATACCAATTTTTGTTTTTATTTTGGGGTCTCTGATGTTAGAGATCAGAGCGGCTTCGATGCGATGATCGAAACACTTGAACAGTAAAACAATTTTCAATCGCAGATAGGGGGAAATTGCGATTGAAAATTGTTTTACCGTTCCGACTGGCGAGTTTTTAACGATCAATATATATATTATAGCAGGAAAAAAGTGTTGGGTCAATACAAAATACGATTTGGCTTAAAAGCTGAGTAATTTGACTTTGTAAAATCCTAAAGAGACGGATAGTTTTATGATAATTTGATAGGATTATTAAAGTAATTTATTTAATTATCTTTTATCTGAGCCTCAAGTGAGCAGGTAATATTAATTGTTGGTCGTTTTTTCCGTTACTGGTGGAATAGTTTCGGTTTGCCTAGTTGCTGATATGTTATTGAGTCTGTCGATAATCGCTCTTATGGTTAATTTAGTGGTTCCAATTAGCAATTTATTTTTGTAGATTGAATAATCAATTGATAGCATTTCTGGCGAAATTATATTTTGATAACGAATCTTTGCTCCACCATATTCACTGTTATTGAATGATTTTGCTTTATTGTAAGTATTGTTGAAAAATAGGGGATTAATTTCATCGGCCAGTACAGTTTCTTCTTTAGTGAGCGCTTTTCCTAGGGTGGCATCGTTTTTTGATTCAACTGCGATGCCAATTTTTGGTCCCGTAAGGTCATTAAATACAAATAAGCTGAAGTTATCGCCTAATGATTCCAGGACCGATGAGGAGAGCTTGATGGAGAATAGCTCGGAAAAAGATTTGAAGGCAATGGGTTTATTTTGTGCATCAGTTATGATGAATTCAATCGGTGGCACGTATCCTTCTTGAGATACTTGTCCCATTGTGGATCTGACTTTATCCGCGATTAATGTTCCATTTTCTACTCGAAGATAGTTGGGGTTATTTTCCGAAAATGAAAATGTGGGCGTTGGAGTTGGGATTGGTTCTCCGGTAGGAGTTTCAATTGGTTGTGTTGGTTCTTCAATCGGAATTATTATTTCTTCTTCTGGCGGAGAAGATTTATTATTAAAAAAGTGAAATCCAGCCGCGGTTAAAGCTATCAGCAATATAACAGAAAGGGCTGAGAAGGCCATGAAGCGTCGATCAATCTGAGTATTTGCGGCAGCTTTTAGATTCGATCTAGCGTCTTTTGAATTAGATGCATTAAATAGGTTCGCAGCGTCAAATTTTCCGCTTGTTTTCAAGAAAGATCGACTGCTTTCTTCGTCAATTATTTTTGCTCTGGCCGAGTTGTTCTTTAATTGGTTGAATGATTGAGAATCTTCATTTTTTGGAATAGAAAACGGACCAGCGCCTTGTTTCTGGGCTGTTGTTGCTTGGGGTCTATCAGCAATGATAGCGTTGGGATTTTTTATTCTCTCTAGATCGTCTTGCATTGTATGGATTGGCGCATCAGCAATGTTGAAATTGTTTATTGGGCTTGAGCCTGGCTGAGTATTATTTTTTGTGCCTATTGGATTTTGAGAATCATTTTTTGTTAAGCCAAACATGTTTTTTATTTTTATTCCCCATCGCTTTATTCTTGTAATCGCAATATGGGGGTGTTTTTTATTAAGCTATTTATGTGTTATTAGAATGATTCTGGATATTAAAATCAAAATTTAGAAAATGATCAGAAACAAAACAAACAAAAAAAATAGAAGCGGGAGTTTATCCGCTTCTATTATAAAACATAATTCGATTTTTGACTAATTTTTATTCAGGTTGCTTTGCCATTCTGGCGGACAGGTTAATGCGTCCTTGTGAATCAATCTCTTTTACCTTGACTGCAACAATGTCTCCAACGCTTAATACGTCTTCAACCTTTTCGATTCTTCGGTCTGAGATTTCAGAAACATGAATCAACCCTTCTTGTCCTGGAAGGATTTCAGCGAATGCTCCGAAGGCCATGATGCGAGTCACCTTGGCGTTGAATAGTTCGCCAGCTTTCACTTCATGCGTAAGATTGTCAATCCACTCTTTGGCTTTTTGAGCTGAAACCTGATCAGGAGATGTGATGAAAATGATACCACTGTCTTCAATGTCAATCTGCACGCCAGTTTGATCAATGATTTCGTTGATAATCTTGCCACCAGCTCCAATGACATTACGGATTTTTTCAGGATTGATTTGCATTGTGATAATCCTTGGGGCGTATTGAGACATTTCAGTTCTTGGCGCTGGAAGTGTGTCTGTAATCCTTTTTAAGATTTCCATGCGATTTTGGTGTGACTGAGTAAGAACCGCTGAAAGCATCTCTAGTGTAACTCCATCAACCTTTACATCCATTTGCATTGCTGTGATGCCTTTTTCTGTACCAGCTACTTTAAAGTCCATGTCACCATAGTGATCTTCCAATCCTTGGATGTCAGTGAGGATTTTAAATTTATCATCTTTTCCGACAATTATTCCCATGGCAATGCCAGAAACTGGACGTTTGATTGGCACACCAGCATCCATCAGCGAAAGAGTCGAACCGCAAGTGGAAGCCATCGAAGAAGAGCCGTTAGATGAAAGAATTTCTGAAACCAAGAGGATTGTGTAAGGAAATTCTTCTTTGGAAGGGAGTACTGGCACGAGCGCTTTTTCAGCCAGAGCTCCGTGACCAACCTCACGTCTGCCTGGGCCTCTCATTGGACGGACCTCGCCAACAGAATATGGCGGAAAATTATAGTGATGGATGTAGCGTTTTTTCATATCAACCTCCATAGTATCAATGATTTGCTGATCTCCAGGTGAGCCAAGCGTAGTCACTGTGAGGGCTTGAGTTTCTCCGCGAGTGAAAAGTCCTGTGCCATGAGTTCTTGGTAAAATTCCTGTGCGACATTCAATATGACGGATTTCGTCTAGTCGTCTTGAATCTGGTCTCAGTTCTTTTTCTAAAATATTTTTGTGTACAATTTCATCAGACACTTCTTCAAAGACAATTTCAGCTACTTCTTTCAATTTGTCTGCTTCTTCTGGAAACGTTGCTTTGATATATTCCTTAACTTTGTCTTGAATTGCACTCATCTTTTCTTCAATTACCTTTTTGTCCTTGTCATAAAGGGCTTCAGCAAGATTCTCCGAAAGTAGAATTTCTTTAACCTTAGCTTCAAATTCAGGAGTTCCCGTTACAAGTGCTGGGGCGCTTTTAGCTTTCCCTACTTCTTTTTGGATTTCCAGGATAAAGCTAACAATTTTTTTGATTGCTTCTTGTCCAAAAGTGAAAGCGCGAAACATTTCTTCTTCAGAAATTTCCATCGCTCCACTTTCAATCATATTAACCTTGTCGATGCTACCAGAAATCAAAAGGTCTAATTCCCCTTCTGCCAATTCTCCGTTAGTGACTGGATTGAGCACAAATTCGTTATCGGCCTTGCCAACTCTTACAGCTGCGACTGGACCATTCCAAGGAATATTGGAAATAGCAATCGCTGTTGAAGCGGCAATAATTGCCAGTGTATCCGGATCGTTTTCTCCGTCATAGGAGAGTACGGTAACGATTACCTGCACATCATTTCTCATTCGGTGATTAAAAAGTGGTCGAACTGTGCGATCCACCGCTCTTCCTGAAAGCACTGCATCGTCAGAAGGACGACCTTCGCGCTTAATGAAGCGTGAGCCTTTGATTTTCCCGGCTGCATAATAACGTTCTTCAAAATCTACCATCAGAGGAAAATATCCGCTGATTCGTGAAGCCTTTTTGCTCATAACAGCTGTTGCGAGCACGACTGTGTCGCCATAGCGTACGGTGACGGCGCCATTGGCCTGTCCGGCCAACAGGCCAGTCTCAACCTCTAAAATTCGTCCTCCGATTTGGAGTGACCATTTTTTTTGATCCATTCTATTGTTTGAAGTCAAATTGGGCGCTAAGTTCAACCAATAATGTGTGACGTATGACGATGATTTACGAATTGAGGACCGCAATTATTGTAGGCCTTAATTCATAAATCCTCATACATTGGCGTATTTGCGCTTTAAAACGGGACTTCTATAAATTATTAACTATTCAAGTCTAGCTTATTTCGAGGGTTTTAGCAAGTTTTTTGACCTAGCTTACGACTTGCGCATTTACCAAAAACAATCTTTAAAGCGCGTGGTTGCCTGGAGCTTGTTTTTGTTTATTTTAACCCCCCAACAATTAAAACTTTTCTAGATCAACCTTGGCTATAGAAAAGCTTGTTCTTGACAAATGCGTAAGTCTAAAGAAAAATAAAAATCCCCAGTGGGGATTTTTATGCTAGTCATTAAAATGTTTTTTAAACAATTTTTGGCGGTGCCTGCGTTGTTTGTATTGTTGGTGGCTTTGCGGTTTCTGAAAAAGCTAAATAGCCAGGAATTATGAGGTTAATTGGAGAGATAATCATGAGGACGCCAAGCCATTCTTGCTTTCCCAGGGTTTTCGAAATCCCCATCCAAACTAAGATATAGGCGATAATATTTGCTAGCGGGAGGAAAAACCAAATGATCCACCAAGTCGGTTTTTTGGCAATCTGAAGGGCTAGCAGCATATCGAGAATCGGAATCCAAGCAAACCAAGCATCTGGAGTGTCAGTTTTCTTTGCTATCTTATAATAGCAAATAGACATATAGATATAGTAGGCTAAAAAAAAGATCAACAAGGAAAAAAGTATTATTCCGATAATTGGCCCCCCATCCAATGTTTGTCCATTTGAAATATTCAGTTCGTTCATTAAAAATTATTAATAATTAAATTAAATATTTCTTTTTGTTTTCACTCAAGTTGATGAAGTTATCTAATTCCTCAACTAACTTGTTGCTCGTTGATTCCATAAAGGCCACTCCTTCAACGCGGCAACCGGTTGTTGATTGGATGTATTTTACTAGTGGAATATAGTCGCCATCGCCAGAAACTAGTACTATTGCGTCGAGCGTCTTGGACATTTTGATGGCGTCTACAGCAATTCCTACATCCCAGTCTCCTTTTTTAGCTCCACCTGGGAAGATTTGTAGATCCTTGGTTTTAACTTCATAGCCAACTTTTTCCAAGGCGTCAAAAAACTTTTCTTCTTGGCCTTCGAGAGTTTTGATTCCATAAGCGATGGCGCGGATTAGTTTTCTGTCGCCAACAGCTGATTTCAGGACCTGATCGAAGTTGACTTTTTTTTGATAAAGCACCTTGGCACTGTAATAAAGATTTTGAATATCCACTAAAACACCAATGCGTTGTTCTTTGTAAATGCTCATATTTTGTTTGTTATTTTTAATCTAAAAAGCAAAATGATAAACATTTTGCTTTTAGTAGGCTTAGCCCTTCAATTCTAGTTTCTTGATTAAGGCTTTGTAATTTTTCTCATTAGTTTTCTTTAAGTAGTCGAGAAGGCGTTTTCTTTTTGATACCATTTTCAGAAGTCCGCGGCGGGAATGAAAATCTTTGGCATTTTTCTTGAGATGAGCGGTCAGTTTTTTGATCTGTTCTGTGAAAAGGGCGACTTGGTATTCTGGTGATCCAGTGTCTTTTTCGTGTCTTTTGACATCGCCGGTTACTTTTGCTTTTTGCTTTCCCGTGAGAGCCATAGCGTTTTTTGAGGCAAAACAGAGGTTGCGACTGCGCGTCAACTGCTGTTTGCTAGTGATAAATTATTATAGAGTAACTATAGACCAGAATTTGGTTTTTGGCAAATTTCAGAGTTATTGCCAATAGAGACGCATCGCGATGCGTCTCTGCGTCTCTTATGCTACAATACTTTTATGACTAATATTTTAGAAAACCTTAATATTTCGCAAAGAGAAGCGGTAGAAACAACCGAAGGCCCTGTGCTTGTGATTGCTGGCGCTGGTTCAGGAAAAACTCGAGCGTTGACTTTTCGCACGGCCTATTTAATTTGTGATAAAGGCGTGCGACCTGGGAAAATTCTGGCCGTTACCTTTACGAATAAAGCAGCGAAAGAGATGCAAGAACGAATTGCTCAATTGCTCGCAGAATATAATTTTAAGGGCAGCCTCCCATTGGTAGGTACTTTTCATTCAATTTGCGCAAGATTTCTCCGCTGCGAAATCGGAAAGATTGGCTTTGAAAGCAATTTTAATATTTTTGATGCTCAGGATCAGCAGAGTCTTGTAAAAAAAACAATGAAAGAGTTGGGTGTCGATCCGACGCAATTTCGTCCGCAGAGTATTTTAGGGGCAATCTCTAAGGCGAAAAATGAATTGATTGACGCGAAAATGTTCCAAGTGGCAGTTGGTGGATATTGGGAAGATGTTGTGTCGAAAGTCTATCTTGCTTATCAGAAAAGACTCAAAAAGAACAATGCTTTGGACTTTGATGACATTCTCATGCTGTTGGTACAGATTTTTCGCACATATCCAGAAGTGCTCCAAAAATATCAAAATATTTTCCACTATATTATGGTGGACGAGTATCAAGATACTAATCATGCTCAATATGTCTTGATTAAAATGCTAGCAGATAAGCACAAAAATATTTGCGTGGTGGGCGATGATTGGCAAGGGATTTATTCTTGGCGTGGAGCTAATATTCAAAACATTCTTGATTTTGAAAAAGATTATCCGACAGCAAAGGTTGTAAAATTGGAGCAAAATTATCGCTCAACTCAGCAAATATTGGACGCTGCCTATGGAGTTATTTCCAAAAATATTAATCGCAAAGATAAAAAAATTTGGACAGACAACAAGGCTGGGCAATTGCTTGTTTCATATGAGGCGGATGATGAGAGTGACGAGGCACAATTTATTGTTTCTGAGGTGATGTCCTTGCGAAATAAGGGCGTAAAGCTGAATAATATCGTTGTTCTCTACAGAACAAATGCTCAATCGAGAATTATTGAAGAGGCTATGCTTGGCGATTCGATTCCCTATAGGATTATCGGTGGGTTAAAATTTTATCAAAGAAAAGAAATTAAGGATATTATTGCGTATCTTCGCTTAATTCAAAATTTTAATGATGAGATCTCTCTTGAGCGAATCATTAATGAACCAAAAAGAGGGATTGGCAACAAAACGGTTGAGAAATGGGTGTCTTTCGCAAAGATGAGTGAGCTTGATTTGATAACAGCTGGATTCATGATTTCGGATCAATCTAAGGGGGTTAGTACGAAAATCATAAAGACTAAACTTGATAGTATAGACAAATTTTGCCAGTTCATAAATAAAATGCACGACGTGAAGGCTGATCTGACTCTTGCAGATTTTATTCAGAGTGTTTTTCTAAAAAGTGGTTATGAACAGCAATTGCTTGATGGTACTGACGAAGGGCAAATGCGCGCTGAAAATGTGCGTGAACTGCTAACAGTTGCGAAGAAATATGACAAATTTTCTGACGGCGAAGGCCTGCGACTTTTTTTGGAAGAGGTGGCGCTGGTGGCCGATACTGATAGTATAGATCAATCAAGTGAGGCCATTCATTTAATGACTCTGCATAGCGCTAAGGGCCTTGAATTTCAATACGTTTTCATTATTGGCCTAGAAGAGGGGATTTTGCCTCATTCGCGCAGCATGCTTTCTGAAGTGGAAATGGAAGAGGAAAGGCGCCTGATGTATGTTGGAATTACGCGCGCCAAACAAAAAGTCTATCTGCTTTTCACAAAAATGCGCACGATCTATGGTTCAACGCAAATTAATGCTCCCTCGCGCTTTTTAGATGATATTCCGGCAGAACTGATAGAAAACGCTGAGCTGTCAATGATTAGTGCTTGTGCTGAGAAGTTTATAGTAGAAAGGAAAAAGACGGTTCTTACGGGAATGAAGACGATCTATAAAGGTGGAGAAAGGATTTCACACGAAAAATTTGGCGAAGGGCTGGTGATTTCTTCCCAGGGCGATATTATCACAGTGGCCTTTAAAGCAGTTGGCCTTAAGAAGCTATCTAGTTCCCTGGCGCCAATCAAGAAAATATAGCGTTATTATTGCGAGTATAAAAAACGTCCCAGATCTAATCAGGGACGTTTTTTTAAATCTTAAAACAAATTGTGCATTATCTGATAAAGCCTTTAATGACGCGACTATTTTTACTGACAACGCGGGTCGATTTCTTTGCCCATCCCTTGTAATTCATTTCAGAGACAGTAAAACTGTCCGCGCTGACGCTTTCAACCAGAGCTACGTGTCCCCACCATGATTCCGAGGAAACCATGATAGATCCCACCGTTGGAGTTCTTCCGGTTGCGTACCCAGCAGACTTAGCATGATACAACCAGGTTCCAGCATTGCCACCCCAAGGAACGTTTCTTTTCTGGGCTACATACCATGTGCAATAGCCATAGGGGAAGCGATGACTGTCCTTTCCTCCTCCAGTAAGCGTTTTTCCGGCTGATTCGAACGTTTCGTATGGTCGTTGAGCGATCCCAATTGGGTTTTCTACTGGTTTTGGTTTGGGAAGTTCTTTTTGTCCATCTGGAATCGTTATCGTTTCTCCAACCTTTAATTCTCCATCAAGATGAAGTGAATTAAACGCTATGATTTTATCCTTATCAGCTTTGAATTCTTTGGCAATACTGTTAATATCATCGCCATTCTTGACTGTGTAGGCTAGGCCGGAGACAGGAAGGATGAATATTTTGTCTCCTGGCATAATGGAGTTTACATCATCGATGGCGTTGGCCCATAGTAATGTATTGGTGCTGACATTATTAGCGGCGGCAATTGAGCTAACGGTGTCACCTTCTTTTACCTCATAAATAACAACACCACCATCTTCCTCAGGATCCTTCAGGACTGGGCTATTTTCACAAACCAGGGCATTTCCTTGCATAAGCATTGGATCAGCTGGATCCTCTGTGGCTTTTAGCATTGGATTGGGAACAGCTTCTGCTTCCAGAAGGGGTGCAAGAGCGAGCGAGGTTTTCTTGTTTGCTGTCAAAAACATCTTATTTTCCAAGGGACTGGCGTAATTGTCGCTGCTACCAAGATAGCCAAATAAAAAACCACTGGAGTTTTGTCCGGCAGCAAGGTTGGTAGCGGAAACTAAAAGTGCACTTGAAGCAACAACAACAAATGAGGAATAATTTCTGAAAATATGCAAAAGCTTCACCGTTCGGCGCTTTTTTATAAAGGTTACGATGTTTTTTTGTGCCAAAAAAACTTTAGTAACAAGGGTCTTTAAATTTTTTCTACAAAAGATAGTTCGAGAAGTTGTTTGAATTAGATTACTAATACAATTAACCTTTCATATGGTTTTAGCAAGAATTTTGCCTTTTCCCAGCGGGAATAACTGAGCAAACCTTAGTCCTAAAACCCTAATTTTTACCTGCTAGACAGTATAACTTGCTAGGGGATTTTTGTCAATCATGATTTTGGTATAGAATAGGGATATGCAAATCAAAGAACTTGAGATTCAATTCCTAGAGCATTTAGAGATTGAGAGGGGTCGTTCTCAAAAAACAATTGAAAATTACGATCACTACCTTAGGCGTTTTTTGGAATGGTCAAAAATTTCCAAGCCTGAACAAATTACAGCTGAAGTTGTGAGGAATTTTCGTATTTATCTTAACCGCTATGAGGATGCGAATGGTCAAAAGCTTAAAAAAATTACCCAAAGCTATTATGTGATTGCAATTCGTGGTTTTTTGAAATTTTTAGCTAAAAGAGATATAAAGTCCTTGCAGGCTGAGAAAATTGAAATTGGTAGGTCGTCAACGCGAGAGGTAGATTTTTTGGAAATGGAAGAGGTGGAGCGAATTCTTTCCCAGGCAGGCGGGCAAGATCTAAAAAGTTTACGTGATCGAGCTATTCTAGAACTATTGTTCTCTGCTGGTCTCCGAGTTTCTGAATTGACCAGTATTAATTGCGAGAAAATTGATCTCAAGCGGCAAGAGCTTAGTGTGCGAGGTAAGGGGGACAAGGTGCGCGTAGTGTTTATCTCTGATTCTGCTTCTCAGGCAATAAGTCGATATCTAGACAAAAGAATGGACACTGATTCGGCGCTTTTTGTGCGAGATGTTGCTGGACTAAAGAAATTTGAAGGCAAAAATGCCAAAAAAACTGTGGATAACTTGAGGTTAACGCCAAGATCAATCCAAAGAATTGTAAAATACTATGCTGTGAAAGCTGGGATTGTGAAAGATGTCCATCCCCACACCCTGCGCCATTCTTTTGCAACTGATTTATTGATTAACGGCGCCGATATCCGCTCCGTGCAAGCGATGCTTGGGCATTCGTCGATTACGACAACGCAGGTTTATACCCATGTTACTAACAAACAGCTAAAGGAAGTGCATCAGGCGTTTCATTCGAGGAGAAAAAAATAGCATGGTTATTCAGATAAAAATGCCACTAATTAATTTAGTGGTTTTTTTGTAGTAATAAATATTTTTCGCTCAGGATGACAGTTTTAATTCAAATGCATAAGTTCTTGATCTACAGCAATCGCCTTCCACATAAATTTAAAAAGTTCCATGTGCAAGCGGATAATGTTTTTGTTTTCAATCACCATTGCAATAACTGGCAGGGTGGTTTGGTGGATCAGGATCTTATTTGGCGTAATTGTGATGGAGGCTGAGAGTTGTATGTCTTCCGGAAAAATCTTGATCTGCAAATTATATAGCGCTTCGTTTTGTTTATATTTTCTGGCGATTTCTGAATCTTGGAGCAAAAGGCGGTTATTGAGTTTTTTTTGCGCGCGTTTTTCCACAAAATTTTCAAAAAATCTTTGGTCTTCCGACATCCATTTAGCGGAATCGCTGATGACCCAATAATCTTCTCCGAATTTCACCTCATCCAAGAGATCTAGATGGATATTTTTCACTGCCTCCACTCCTTCATGATATTTAATCAGACTACTTCCGCCTTCGGCGCTGTAGAGCGCCTTGAAATCAATCAGTGATTCTTGAAGCTCTTTTTTCTTATTATCCATTATTCTTTCCAATTTTTCCGGATTTTCCGCAGAAAAAAGGGTTTTCCAGCCAATCTGCTCAACTTTCATGAGACCCAATTGTTTCAATGATTCGACCGCCGAATAAACGGTGGTTCTTTTGACTTCTGAGGCCTTAGAAATGGCCAGGATTGTGGTTTTTCCCAAGGAAAGCGCATTCAAATAGACCAGCGCTTCATTATCGCTAAGTCCCAAATTAAGTAGCACTTTGTATAACTTATTGTCCATATTTGGTATTATGTCCGATAAACGGACAACTATAATTATTCTATACTAAAGCAATAATTTAGTCAATATATTTCTTTGTCGACATATATGACATTGGTTCGGTTTTGATATATACTAGGTTGTTAGGATAAAACAGGGGGAAAAGAAGCTCAGTCAAATCTTAACAAACTAAACATTAAGCAAGAAACTATGAAAATGATCTTGAATAATGGAATGGTTATCGGAGACGCTCCAATTATGTCAGAAAAAACCAGACAATATCTCCGTCAGTTCTGGCACTTTCCTTCCAGGGAAGAGGCGGAGAAAGAAAAAGAAAAATATTATCTATTTGATTGCAAAAGAGAAGCCCACAGGCGAGACGACCAAACTGAACACGAGATTGAACCATAAATTCTAGTGAGAGACAGAAAAGTTTCCGTCTCTCCTAGAGTTTATCTAGATTCTTAGATAGCTCAGTTGTTTAAAAACCAAATATCAGCTAATGCCTGGGTTCGCATAGTGTGGACTGGTCAGAGGCTATACTGGGGATAAAATCAAAAAAGGAGAGGAAAAATGAAAAAAGAAATTATCGATTTCATTAGAACTATTGCCGAAATACGCAAACAAGAAGGAGGTTGCACATGTTTTGGAGCGGAAAAAGCGTATCCATATTTTATGGCTATTTCGCAAGAAGATATTGATTTTTTCAATGAAAAACTAAGGGAAATTCTCCGTGCTGAGGGAATATTTAAAATCAATTTAGGGTTGCATGAAGATTTTGAAAATATTAATGAGCAAAGAAACCGCATCGAACATCCAATTATGGGCATTGTGCGAAACTGTTTTCTTAGAGACAAAAAAGAAGTCGAAGAAAAGGCAAAAAATGATTTCCATCTTTTTACCAAGCCTTATTGTGCTGAGATGGACACTTTGATATTGAGGCTTATTCAAGTTTTTTCCTGCTAAAACCACCAAAGCCGAATTTGTTATCACACAAATTCGGCTCCATTTCTGAAATCATTTCGATGGTGAAGTGGTTTCAGAGAATGGAAGACGTTCATTAAAAATTTAATAGAATCGCAAGGGAGATAAAAAATGGAAGAAAAATGCTGGGAGAAAATTAGTGAAAATGAAATTCGGGTGAATCTTGATATGTTTGTTGATCCAAAATGTACGGATGCAGATGGTGAGATTATGTCCTTTCTAAAAAACAAAAATCAGCAGGGGTGGGTTAGTGTAGAAAAGCGTGAGGCAAGTCTGTACGTGGGTGGCAAAAAAGTTTTTCTACAAACAATTCAGGGAAAGTATCAAGATCATCAAGGAATAGAAGAAATTATTGATTGTGAGATTGAAGGCAGAAACGTGTTGCATCCTAATATAGGAATTGCACTCGCTGAAAATAACCATCTTATTCCTCTTGAATGGGATGATAAGGCGCTACATTTTTGGGGCGCTATCTTTAGGGAAAAAGTCGTGGAGCGCTGGATGTTCTCGTTTGTCATGAGTATTTATGGATATGGAGGGGAAAGAGGTTGGCGCAAGGAGGGAGAATATATGATGCTTGGATTTATGGATACTCCATATATTCTCATGTTAGAAGATAGTAAATGACCGGTAACCACAAAAACAAAGCGGAAAGCTTATCATAGCTCTCCGCTTTTTTCTTTTTAATCTGAATTGTGGGACCAGCCCCGCCTCGGCGGGATGACTAAGGAAATTCTTGTGGGACCAGCTGGATTCGAACCAGCGACCAAGAGATTATGAGTCCCCTGCTCTACCGCTGAGCTATGGTCCCTTTTTTTGTGGGCGTGAGAGGATTCCCTGCCTGCCGGCAGACAGGGAACCTCTGAAACCTCTACAATGTCAATGTAGCGCTCTAACTTCACTCCACACCATTTTTAAAACTGTGGGTCTGTCCAGACTCGAACTGGAGACCTCTACAATGTCAATGTAGCGCTCTAACCAACTGAGCTACAGACCCAAAAAATGGTGTGGGGCGAGACTGAGCTACGTGCCCGATGCTGTTTATTTCCATTTCTCCCTCCAGGAGAAGGTGGCTGAAAGCCGGATGAGGGTGCTTTGCGATATCACCCAGTTTTGTTTTAGCGGATAACTTTTCCTGCATAGGCGAGAACCCTCACCTGTCCTTCGGACATCCTCTCCCGGAGGGAGAAGAGGATATTTCATTAGCTTTTCAACTCAATAAGCTTACCGCAAAAAGCTATCGTCGTCAAAAATCATTTTTCCGTCTCAATTTCAATTGTTTTTATGGTTTCCGTTGCTGGCAAAATTGCTGCTTTTTCTTCCTCGGATATTTTTTCTTCAACTTTCTCCTTTTCTTTCGGCGTTGCAATAACATGAAAAAACAAAACCCAAGCAACTTCAGAGAAGGCATTGAATACCGAATAGAAAAGAATTATTGCGGGAATAAAAAATATTAGTCCTAATGCCACGGCGATAATTACGCCCGTGTTTTTTATGGCGAAAAATAGAGCTAAGCCAATGAGACCAAAAATAATAATGGTCACTAGCACAATTGCTATGGCGATAAAAATCGAAAGAATTCCAATGGGAATGAAGAGTAGGGACATGATTATGCTGGCTAGTATGTTTTTTTTGAAAAGAGCATAGGCATTTTCTACCGCAAGCCAAGGTCTTAAATCGGCTAAAACAACGTAATAGCCTGCGTAAGACTGGATGTATTTTGTGAGGATAAGTAGCGGAATGACGATTGCTAGCGCGAGAATCGCAAGAATTGTTCCAATGACATAGGATTTTGCCAGGAATAAGATAGCGATTGGCGTAAAAAGCACAATAAAACAAATAAAAATGAGTAATCCTGAAAAAAAGAAGATAGAAAGTATCTTCCAGAAATACTTCTTACCATCCTGAAAACCGGAGCTGAAATTGACTGCTTCTTTTTTTAGTATTTTCTGAGTCGACTTGATTAACGCTCCACGTCCGATAAAATTTAAAATCAAAAAAGCAAGAAATAGTATGACCAGTAAGGTTAGTCCGATTGCTATAGGTGCGGTGTGCTCTAGGAGAAATTGCTGCAAGTTGATTTTTTCAGTGAGAGCTTGCCAGTCTTTCTGAGTTTTTCCGTCTCCGGAGGAGAAATAGTTTAAATTTGCGCCTCCAGAAGCCAGCATAAAGAAACCAAACCACCACAAGAAGCGGTTTTTCCAAGTTATTTTCCACGCGTCGCGGAAAATTTTTAGATAATCGATATTTGGCATAAATTTCATTAATTCTCCCCCCTTGGAAGAGTGTTGAATTCGAAAGGGTGAGGATTTAAAATAGGGATTTGAAAGATTATCAGTAATAGGTGGTTTTTCCAATCCCTCCTAACCTCCCTTTCCCAAAGGGAGGAAGTTAGTTTGTCCTTACTTTAACTGTCTCATTTTTTTCTTCCGCAGTTTCAACTTTTTCCTCAGTTGATTCTGTGATAATTTCATCTTCAACTTTTTTTTCTAGCACGATCCCCATGATTTCATTGAATTGAGCTTGCTCGATGGTTTCCTTTTCCAATAGAACATTTGAAATTTTGTCCAACAGTTCTTTTTTATCAATTAGGATTTTTTCGGCAACCTTATAGGCATCAGCAATGAATTTTGTAACTTGATTGTCAATTTCGCGGGCAGTTTCTTCTGAATAATTTTTTTCTTCATGCATTTCTTTGCCCAAAAAGACCATTTCTTCTTTGCGTCCAAAAGTGCGAGGACCGAGATCGCTCATTCCATAGCGCGTAACGAGATTTCTGGCAATGGCAGTTGCTCTTTCGAGGTCATTAGATGCTCCTGTTGTAATATCCCCAAAGGTCAATCTTTCGCTGAGATAGCCTCCTAAAAAGACTGATAGTTCGTCGATGAAATAATTGCGAGAATGGAGTGTTTTGTCTTTAGTTGGTGCATTTAGTGTATATCCGCCGGCATTTCCACGAGAAATGATGGAAATCTTTTGAACTGGATCTGCGTGTGTCAATGTGGCGGCGACAAGAGCGTGTCCTGCCTCGTGGTAGGCGATGATTTTCTTTTCATCTTCATCAATGCGTCGACTTTTTCGTTCCGGCCCAAGAATAACTTTCTCGATTGATTCAGCCAGTTCGTTCATTCCGATTGTTTTTTTGCCACGGCGTGCGGAAAGGATAGCCGCTTCATTGAGTAAATTTGACAGATCAGCGCCGGAAAAACCAGGAGTTCTTTGGGCGATAACGCGCAAATCAACTTCTTTGACGAGAGGCTTGTTTTTGGCGTGAATCTTGAGGATTGCTGCGCGTTCTTCAATGTCTGGCAGGTCCATCACTACTCGGCGATCAAAGCGGCCTGGGCGAAGGAGCGCTGGGTCAAGTACATCTGGTCGGTTTGTAGCGGCAATAACAATTACGTTTGTATTTGTGTCAAAACCATCCATTTCCACAAGGATTTGGTTTAAAGTTTGTTCGCGTTCGTCATGTCCCCCACCGAGTCCTGCTCCACGGTGCCTTCCAACAGCATCAATTTCATCGATAAATACGATTGCTGGTGAATTCTTTTTGGCTTGCTTGAAGAGATCGCGTACGCGGCTGGCGCCAACTCCAACGAACATCTCTACGAATTCAGAGCCGGAAATATTGAAAAATGGTACATTAGCTTCGCCTGCTACTGCCTTTGCGATTAGAGTCTTTCCTGTTCCAGGTGAACCAAGTAATAAAACGCCCTTAGGAATTTTTGCCCCAAGATTAAGAAACTTTTTTGGAGTTTTGAGAAATTCTACGATTTCATAGAGTTCTTCCTTCGCTTCCTTAGCTCCCGCGACATCATTAAAAACGACACGATTCTTTTTGTCTTTTGGATCTGACACGCGTGCCTTGGACATGCCAAAGGATAGTGCCTGATTGTTGCCTCTTTGTGCTTGACGAAGCATGAACCAAATAAAGCCGGCAATCAAAAGGAATGGCAAAAGAAATGGCAAGATTGCTCCAAGCCAAAGACTGCTTGCGCTTTCTCCTTTGACTAATATGTTGACTCCTTTCAACTTTTCCTGGTCTACGCCGTAATTCTTGAATGTTTCCGTGATCCCAGCTTCTTTTTCCTTTAGGGCTTTTTCAATTTTCCCATCAACCATAGTGACATTGAGTTCGTCATTCGTAACTGTGATTTCTTTTATTTTTTGATCATTAATCTGCGTAACGAGCGTGGAGAGTGAAATTTCTTCCGGTTTTTTTTCTGGATTACTGAACAAGATTAGAATGCCCGCAACGAATACAAAAAAGAATAAAACATAGCTGACGTTTCTGAGCAGATTTTTCATAGAGTTTGTTTGGTTATATAAATATTTAAAATTATTCTAATGTAATCTTATCACCATACCTTGTCATTTTCAATCCCGCGCACTTAACGATCTGGTTTTTGTTCTTCGTACTTTTTAGTGCTTTCAGGATTTCTTCGCTCTGGGTGAAATTCTCATGAATGTCAGCGGGTCTTAGTTGGGCTAATGCTTTTTGCAAAATTCTTTTTTGAATTGCAACTGGTAGTGCGAGAATTTTCTTAGTGCTTAATGTTTTATTTTCTAGCCAAGCTTTTTTTGTCAGTTCTTCAATCACAGTATAGTCTTCTCCAAAAGTTTTGGCACTTTTTGCAAGCACTTGTTTTAAATTTGGATTATAGTTCTTCTCTAGATATGGAATTAATTTATTCCTAATCTTATTTCGCAGATAGATTGTCTGCTTGTTGGTCTTATCGATTCGGTAACTTAAATTATTTGTTTTTAAATATGTAATAATTTCTTTGCGCGGAATTTCAAGCAATGGTCGAATAATTTTTCCGTTTATTGCTTGCATCGCGGAAAGACCATTGAGGCCTGTTCCACGGATTAGTCGCATCAAAACTGTTTCTGCTTGATCATCGCAGTTGTGTGCGACAGCAATCAGGTCAAATTTATTTTCCTTGCGCAGCTCTTCAAAAAATGTATAGCGAACATCACGCAATTTTTCTTCTGATTTATCTTTCTCTTTAATTTGGGCATCGAGAATATCAAGAGACAATCCATATTTTTCCGCTAACTTTTCCACAAAGCGCTCATCTCTCTCGCTATCATATCCTCGCAGATGATAATTAACATGGGCGATGGAAAGTTCGAGCGCATATTTTTTTTGCAATTTGGAAAATGCATCAAGCAGGAGCGTCGAGTCTGGTCCTCCAGAAACTCCTAAAATAATTCTTGCACCTCTTTCAAAAAGTGAATTGGCAAAAATAGAATTTTGGATTTTCTTGATCAGTTTTTTTTTCATTTGAATAAACACGCAGGCCTATTTGATTGTTTCCTTGATATGGCTCCAAACTGCGTCAAAAGCTTCCTTGGGATTTAGTTTTGTTGTGTTGACTACTAAATCAAAGTTGTTTTTATC
>JBAXPY010000014.1:0-20336 GCA_037132035.1 Candidatus Moraniibacteriota bacterium
GCTTTTATGTTTTTGATAATCAAGTAGTGAAAATTGCCAAGAGCTTAAAACCATCTGTTCGCGGAGAAATTGAAGTGACGGACATCAATAAGCGTTACATGAAAAGGGGAGAGCTTAAGGTAGTGAAAATTAAAGGCGCCTGGCTCGACGCCGGAACCTACGACTCACTCTTGGAAGCCAGTAATGTTGTTAAAAACAGAGAAATCTATAAGCATTTTGATCCAATGATTGATGAGGCAATTGCCGAGTTTAATCAAGAGATAAAAACTATCGCCAAAAAGCGACTTAGCTAAGAGCGTGACATTAGCTTGCATGTAAAAAAGGAATTCAAAATCTTGAGGTGCCATTTTGGCACCTCAGGTTTGTGAAATATGGAAAAATATTATTAATCGTTTGTATGTCATTATCGAAATTAACAATCAATTCTCTGATGATATTCCAACGCGGGGTAGAGACACATTGCAATGTGTCTCTACGGGTTAGATAAAATAAAAAAGCCATGTTTAGAGACTTGGCTTAAAGTCTTTTTTGGCACTATTTCGGGTAAGATCAGATTTGCTAATTTGCTTGCCCAAAAGCCCTATATTCGAAGATAGATAAGCTTGTTATTTACAAGATCTATTTCGAAGGCATAGTGTTCAAATGATGGGTATTCACTACACTTTTTTAATAATGTGGTTCTTTCTGCCATCGCTATGACATACCTGATGCAGTAAGATGAGGAAGCGCTGCGACCACCGTGCCGTATTCGTTCCAAGTTAATAAGGAGATAAAGCGTTTCGGGATCCGGCTCATTTTCGTCAAGATCGCATATGTTCATGCGCATAACTCGGTGCCATGATCTGAATTTTTCCTCACCCTTACCATTTATCGCCCAAGCCGTGATGTATTCTTCGATATCAGTGTAGAGGAGGTAATACGGATATCTCTTGTCTATGCTTATTGCTAGCGTTTTTTTCATGATATGCTCCTTCTCCGATATAACCCTCGGTAGCGGGGTATTTTTGTTGAGTATGATTTTAAGAAACTTGAGTTACTTGATTATTCAGATAAGCTCTAGGGAAGACAGAAGTTTTTTCTGTCTTTAGCTAGAATCTATATGACGGGTTTGTTACTGGTTTCATTGAGCTTTTTTTGCCATTCTCTTTTGTGATCGATAACGTAATATTTTTCTTTTTCTCTTTCAATTTCTTCCTTGGAAGGAAATGTCCAAAGCCCACTGAGTTGTTTTCTAATTTTATTTGACATATCCGGAGCATTGCCGATAACTGTTCCGTTGTTCAAGCGCATTTGCATAGGTTTTTGATTAATAATTAGTTTTTATTAAAATTTATAGGCCGTTTTTCTTTGATTGTTTATCTTAACGATGTAGTATATCTTAAATTAAATAAATAGTCAATAATTTCGACTAAACTTTTCAAATGGCAATTTAACTAAAATTTAAATTTAGCATTAATAAAGCCATTTATTGACAAATTCAGTCAATCTGCTATAATAGATTTGTAGTCGAAATAGTCGACAAAACATATAATTATGCTACTATCCACCCTTAAACAAATCGGACTGAATGATAAGCAAGCCAAAATCTATTTGGCCGCATTGGAATTGGGCGAAACAACTATTAAGGAAATCGCCAAGAAGGCTGAAATAAAGCGAACTACCATCTATGACCTGGTTGATGAGATGCTGGAAAGTGGACTTCTCCGGCAAACCGTGAGAGGCGTGAGGAAAAAATTCATTGCCGCGAGCCCGGAAGAATTGCAACTACTTGTGCAAAAAAGAGAAGCGCTGCTTTCACAAATTATGCCGGCTTTGAATTCTATGAGTAACGTTTCTAATGTAAAGCCGAAAATCAGATTTCATGAAGGGCGAGATGGTCTTGGGGAAATTTATGCGGATACCTTAAGACATTCCGGTGAAATTTTGGCTTTTGCGTCGGACGACATAGTAAAAGTTCTAGGTATGGATTGGGCCGCGCGATATATTGAGCAAAGAATAAAGAAAAGAATTTACTACAAGGGCATCGTATCTTACTCAGCCTTGATCGAAAAAGAATTCACGAGTAAAGATCAGGAGCAGTTGCGATCAGCCAAAATGATTGATAGCAAAAAATATCCCTTCTCCAATGAGATTATGATTTATGGTCATCAAAAGATTGCTATCATCTCTCCTAAGGACGTGATGGGCATTATTATTGAAAGCGCAGAAATCTATCGCACGCAAAAATCTATTTTTGAACTTTTGTGGGACAATCTGCCGGAGATTAAGATGTAGAGACGCCCCGCCAAGGCGGGGCGTCTATTGCACCTTTTTTGCTTATTTTTTCGTATTATAGTAGGCTAAAGCTATGGGAACAGATCTCGAAGAAATCAAAAGCCGCCTGAACATTGTGGATGTTTTGGGTGAATATTTAAGACTAGACAAGACAGGGACCAATTACAGGGCGCTCTGTCCTTTTCATAATGAAAAAAGTCCGTCATTTATGGTTAGTGAAGAAAAGCAGATTTGGCATTGTTTTGGTTGTCAAAAAGGGGGGGATATTTTTTCTTTTGTAATGGAAATTGAGGGCTTGGAATTTCGTGATGCTATGCGTCAACTGGCAGAAAAAGCCGGAGTGGAATTGCGGGCTGTTGCGCCAGGAATGCTTGAGAAAAAAAATCGCACGACGGAGATTTTGGAATTAGCGACCAAGTTTTACGAAATCCAACTTTGGAAAGGCGCAGGAAAGGAAAAAATTGTGAGTTATCTGAAAGAACGGGGATTAATCGAAGAGATAATCAAGCTTTTTCGTCTAGGTTATGCACCAAATGGGTGGCGCAATATTTTAGAATTTTTGACCAAGCGCGGTTTTTCTGTTGAGGAAATTGAGAAAACAGGACTGCTTGTGAGAAAGGATGGTGCATCACAGAATAATGCTGAAACAAAGTTTTATGATCGTTTCCGTGACCGGATCATTTTTCCAATTTGTGATTATTCAGGGCGTGTTTTGGGTTATAGCGCGCGCGTTGCTCCCGGTGGGGACGAATCGCAAGCTAAGTATGTTAATTCGCCAGAAACGGAAGTCTATCATAAAAGTAAGGCGCTCTATGGTATTGATAAGGCCAAGGGTGAAATTAAACAGAAGGATTTTGTGTTATTGGTTGAGGGAAATATGGACGTGATTGCCGCGAGTCAAGCGGGGATAAAAAATGTAGTGGCTGTTTCTGGTACGGCGTTGGCATTGGCGCAACTCGATACTTTAAAGCGTTATACGAAAAATTTGAAAATGCTTTTTGATATGGACTCGGCCGGGGAAGCAGCGACGAAAAAAAGCATTAAGTTGTGTTTGGAAAAAAATATCTCTGTCCAGATTGTGGAACTGCCATTTGGCAAAGACGCCGCCGATTTGGCCAAGAATAACCCGGAAAAATTGCGCGAAGCGATTGAGAGCTCAAAGAGCGCGATGGAATATCTCTATGATAAAGCTTTTTCTGCTCATGATAAGGACGCGGCAGAGGGTAAGAAAAAGATTAGTGAAGAACTTATGGAGATGGTTGAAAGTCTTTCAAGCGAGGTGGAAAAAAGTCATTGGGTGAAAAAGATAGCCCAAGGACTAGATGCTCCTGAGTCGGCATTGACTGATATGCTAAAAAAGACTAAACTGGGAAACAGAATATCGGTGCGTAAAAAAAACCAAGCTGACGAACCAATGGTAACTGAGGATCGTCAAAAAGTTGATATACTGCTTGAAGAACTCACCGGCTTAGCGCTTGTTTCTGGAGAAATCTGGAAGGAGCTTTTGGAGAAAAATGAATACCACGCCTGTTTTTCAGGTTTTTTCCTACTTGATTTGATGCTAAAGCGGGGAGTGGAATTTAACTTCGATTTTACTATTTTGACAGGAAACATTGACCGGGAGCTAAAGCTTCAGGCGGAAAAGCTATATTTTCGCAAGAAATTTCGCTTGGGACTCAATAATAGTCTGGAAGAAATTCAAGTGGAAAGTTTTCCGGTGGAATTTGAGGGAATATTGTTCGAGTTGAAAAAAGAGATAAAAAAAATAAAACTGATTCAAATTACTAAGGATTTAAAACTAGCGGAAAGTCGCAAAGACAAGGCGGCCCTTGATTTTTTACGAGAAGAATTTGAAAGAGTGCTTGTGGGATAGATTCACGTTGATAAATTTTAAAACTTTTAATTTTTATGGTTAAGAAGAAAAGACCGGAAAAAATAAAAAAGCGTTTGCTTAAAAAAACAAAGAAAATTATGCCAAATAAAAAGAAGTTAAAGCCGGTCAAGGTTGCGATTAAGAAAAAAGAAATTAAAAAGATTTTCCCAAAAGCTTCAAAAAAAGCTTCTCCAAAACCGTTGAAAAAAAAGGTTGCTTTGGCGCGCAAAGATGAAAAAAGACCAGTTTCCAAACATACTGCTGGTCGTTTTACAATTAAAATTAAACCCAAAAGTAAGCTGGCAACAAACGGAAAATCTAAAAAGGAAGAAAATAAAGTAATCGAGTTGAAAAAAGGAGAGGTTGAAAAAAAACCAGAAACGGAAAGCGGGAAGAAGAATAAAATCGAAGATCTGGTCTATCGTTCCAAGCAACGTGGTTTCATTACCGAAGATGAAATTCTTCATGCCTTTCCGGATGCTGAGCGCGACATTGAAAAACTGGAAGAGCTCTATGAAAATTTGGAAAAAAGCAGTATCAAGGTGATCAGCTCAGATGAGATGATCAAATTTGAAACCGACAAAATTTCAGAAGATTTTGAAAGCGAAAAACCGACTAAAAAAAGTAAATCTCCTCGCAAGGATAATCTGGCCGCCGGAATTTCTGATGATGTTTCTTCAGATCTTGTGCAGATGTATCTGCGAGAAATTGGACGAGTTGATCTGCTCTCCACCGCTGAAGAAGTGGCACTAGCCAAAAGAATTGAAAAAGATGATCTCGCAGCCAAACAAAGAATGACTGAAGCCAATCTGCGACTGGTTGTTAGTATTGCTAAAAAATATGTTGGCCGTTCGCATAATCTGTCGCTTCTTGATCTTATTCAAGAGGGAAATATTGGACTTTTCCGCGCGGTGGAAAAATTTGATTACAGGAAGGGCTATAAGTTTTCAACCTATGCCACTTGGTGGATTCGTCAAGCTGTGACGAGAGCCCTCGCTGACCAATCAAGGACAATCAGAATCCCGGTCCATATGGTGGAAACAATCAACAAATACACCCAGATAACTCGTCGCCTAGTCCAAGATTTGGGCCGTGAGCCGCTTCCGGAGGAGATCGCCGTAGAAATGGGTGTTGAGGTGGAAAAAATCCGTCACATCCAAAAAATCTCTCAGGAAACAGTGTCTCTGGAAACAACCGTTGGAGACAGTGATGACGACTCAGTGCTTGGTGATTTTGTGGAAGACACAGAAACCGTGATGCCCAACCAATTGGCTTCACGCAAAATGCTCAAAGAACACGTGGAAGAAATTCTGCGAGACCTCACACCACGCGAACAAAAGATTTTGAAAATCCGTTTTGGTTTGGAAGATGGCGTGACCCACACTCTCGAAGAAGTGGGCCAAGAGTTTGGCGTCACCCGCGAACGTATCCGTCAGATTGAAGCGAAAGCCTTAGAAAAGATTCGGGATCATAAGACGATAAAGAAGCTCCGGGATTATTAGAAATTAAACAAAAACACCTAGAAATAGGTGTTTTTGTTATTTTAGGGAGCATTGCTTTTTCTTGGAAATAATTTGTGGTATATTTGAAATAATAAAAAATAAAATGAAAAAAATGAAAACAAATTCTAAACAAGTTGCCAGGCTATTTGTTGGCGTAACAATTTTTCTGTTATACTTTCCTTTGATTTCTTCGGCGCAGATAATTATTAATAGCGTTAATGGAGGAAATTGTGGAAGTATTGGGAGTTGGGACAACTCTTCTAAGACATGTACTCTGGGTGGTAATATTAATGATTCAATTAAGATTGAAGGCGATGGCATTATTTTTGACGGAGCGGGAAATTCTATTTCCGGCACAAGCATAGTTAATGGTATAACCGTGACAGGGGGCGAAGTTACGATTAAAAAACTTTCCATTTATGGATTTGATTCCGGAATTTATTTTGATCATTCTAGCTATGGAAAAGTGGAAGCCGTTATTTTGGAGAATAATAAGAAGGGAATCTATCTCAACTTTTCTCATTATAACGAAATCTCTGAAAGTACGATAAAACTGAGCAAATTTCATGGGATACACGCTTATTATTCTATGAAAAATACGATTAGCGATAATAGTATCCAGGAAAACAACAACGGAATTTATGAGCAAGGGGGCGGAGAAAATACGTATCAAAATAATATTGCTTCTAACAATAAAATCACAGGCATAAAACTTCTTTTAAGTAGCGGGAGTCGCTTGCTGGACAACAAGACTGATTTAAATTTGGCTTACGGAATTGATATAATAAGTGCCAGGGCTGTTACGTTAAAAAATAATTCAATGTCTGGCAATGCGAATAAAAACTTTGTCATGGATAATGACAACTTGGACCAGATGGATATTGATGCCAGTAATACATTGGAGGGAAAATATATTTATTTCGTAAAAAATGCCACCAATGAAACATTTGATAGCTCTATGAATATCGGAGCTTTTTATTGCCTAAATTGTGAAAATATAACACTTAAAGATGCTTTACTCGAAGATAAGGGTGCGCAAGTGGTTTTGTGGCAGACAAGTAATTCTCTTTTGGAGAATGTAAAATCAGCCGACAAAAAAAATGAAGTGTCTTTTTATAAATCAAACAATAATATCGTGAGAAAATGTGATCTTGGAAAAATAGAATTTAGAGATTACAGTAACGACAATAGAATTTATAATAATAATTTTTTTAATGGACAAGCGCCAGCCTATAGCTGGGATTCTGAAAATAATATTTTTAATCTTGATATTTCAGTTGGGGGAAATTATTGGAAAATCAATGAAGTAGATTGCATTGACGTCGATAATAATGGAATTTGCGATTTGGCATATGAGTTTTATGGTGGAATCGATAATTATCCTTTAGCGAAGGAGTTTACCGGTGCCCCGCCAGTGCCAACTGGTAACTCAAATGTGCTTTTTTTGCCTGGGGCAAAAGCGAGCAAGCTGTATACGAAAGAAGCGAATGAGGTGGAAAATCAATTATGGCCGCCGAATTATTTTGACAATGATCTCGAGCAATTAGTCTTAGATAGCGATGGCGATAGTATCAATGCTGTTTACACTCAAGATGTAGTTGCGGAAAAGCCAGTCACTGGAGGAAATATTTATAAAACATTTATAGAAAAACTTGCACTGCTAAAAAGCAGTGAGAAAATTAATGACTATAAACTCTTTGCCTATGATTGGCGGAGAAGTGTGGAGGATGTGGCTCAGGGCGAAACAGCGTATAGGGGGGAAATTAAGCGGGCGCTAGCGGAACTGGAAAGTTTGGCAGATGGCGCAAAAAATAAAAAAGTAACAATTATTGCGCATTCCAATGGCGGACTTGTGGCGAAAGCTATGATGCTGGAATTGGAAAAAGCGGGAAAGGCGGACAAGGTGGATAAAATTATTTTTGTCGGTACGCCTCAAATGGGAACACCGCTCTCAATTTTTTCTTTGCTTTATGGCTATGACGAAGCGTCACCACTTGACATTCTCATTTCCCAAAAAGATTCACGGACGCTGGTGGAAAACATGCCAGGCGCATATGGATTTTTGCCGTCAGAAAAATATTTTGAGCGAGCGGGGGAGGATAATCCTTTTATCACTTTTTCCTCTGAGCATACTCGATATTCAGGTTTTAGAAATGCTTACAATGAAAGCATCTTTGGTGTTGATGAATTTAAGCAATTTTTGACCGGTGATGGCGACGGTCGAATTGTTCCGGATGTGGATGAGATTGATTTGGAAAATCGGCTCAATGGAAAGCTCATTTCTGAAGCGTTTGCGATGCACAAGCGTTTGGACGCTTGGACTCCGCCAGAAAACGTCAAGGTAATTGAAATTGCCGGCTGGGGACTCGATACGATTAGTGGAATAGATTATGCGGAAAAAGAAGATGCGAAATGCTATGTCTATCCCGGATCAAAAATTCCATCTTGCACCGGAATTGGCGATTATGCGCCGGTATATGAACCGAAATTCACGGTAGATGGGGATGGTGTTGTTGTGGCACCGAGCGCGTTGATGCTTGAAGAAAAAGAGAAAAGTGTGGAGAAATATTGGGTGGATTTATATGGCCATAACGACAATACTATTTTTGATCGAAATCATGGCAGTATATTAGAAGTTGATTCCCTTCAACAATTTATTGATAACATTATCGAAAGTACGGACTACGCATCTTTATTGCCTGAATATATAAAAGCGTCTCGGCCGGATGATTATAAAAACGCAAAACCGCGTATTCGTATGTCGCTTTACTCTCCATTAGATATTCATCTATCTGATGGTATCCATAAAACCGGGCCGGAAATTGTTGGTGGCCAAGCAGTTCTCAGAGAAGAAATTCCTAATAGTTATTACTATCAATTTGGCGAGCGAAAATATGTCGGATTTCCCAGTGGGGAAAATATCCACGTAACGCTCAATGGATATGAAACGGGGGATTACACGCTTAAGCTGGAAGAAGTCAGGGAAACTGCAGAGGGAGAAGAAATTCTTGCACACACAACTTTCAAAAACCTACCAGTGTCGGAAGATACGGTTGTTTCACTTGATATCCCTGAAACTGGCTTGGCGAATTTGTCTAACTTGGAAGCGGATTTTGATGGTGATGGGGCGAACGATTATGTTGTGACTCCTGTTTCGAATGGTGAAGCGGTTTTGCCTGACATGATAGCGCCGGAAACCAGTCTTAAGTCATCAGGAACACAAGGTCAAAATGGATGGCATATTGGAGATGTTAGTGTGGAACTTTCAGCCGAAGACAATAAGGGTGGAAGCGGTGTGGATGTGGCAGCATACTCTATTGATGGTGGAGCGACATGGCAAAGCTATTCTGATCTGGTGAAAATTTCCACTGAAGGTGTTACTAATTTTCAGTATTTCTCGGTTGATAAAAAAGGTAACAAAGAAGATGTGAAAATCGAGAATATTAAAATAGACAAAACAGCGCCGGAAGCGAAACTGATTTTCAACCAGGCTCAGCGTAAATTAGATGTCGTTGGTGTGGATAACTTACCAGGCAATGTTTCCGTCACACTGGAAGAAAAAATAATTGATCAAAAAGCGGAAAATAGAAAGGGGATATTTTCTTGGATTTTTGATATACTAAATAAGAGCAAAAAGAAAAAACAAGTTACGGCAAAACTGGTGGATGATGCCGGTCACAAAACAGAAGTTGTCTTGGAAAGAGAGGAAGTTAATGATCATTTCAGCAATCTTTCTCCGAAGACTGTTGCCTATGATGGAGTGAAAGCGGATTTTTCCAATGCACTGTTGCAGTATAAGTGGCTATTTGATTCAAGAAAAAGCAAATATTTGCTTTTTGGAACGCATATCCGAACGGACGCAGAACTGCTCGAAGCGCATTATTTTCCCAAAAAGAATGAAACTTGGCTAATGGAAAAACCGCGCGAGTTGGATGATAAAGATAATGATGATGAGGCTGAGCGGCGACCAAATTGGAAAAAACTTCCAGGACTAGTCGTGCCATATTTTCAAACTAAGCAGGGTAAAATTAACATAGTATATTAAAAGTTAACAAAAATAATTATGAAAAAAACTTATTGGTGGAGAAATATATTGGCAGGCGTGTCTTTTGTGGTATTATTTATTTTTTACGTTGGGTCATGCAATTTTAAATTTACTAGATGCTTAGGTGGAAACGATCTTATTGTAAGAACCTCATTTCATATTTTTCTAGCATTCTTTATAATTTCCTTATTTCTTTTTTTCATCACCGATAAAATCTTCCTCAAATGGCTGCGCTTCGCGGCGGTGTGGGTTATTTTGTCAATTACTCTAATTGCGATTACGCCGGAGTATCCTAGTGGTGGAATTATGTCTGGACCAGACAGGGAGTTGGTCTCCATCTGGCTTGGTGGGCTGTTTGTAGTCTTGAGCCTAGGGAAAATTATCTGGGATGTGGTGAGGGGGAAGGGTCATAAATAAAGATTTTTCTGGAATTAAAATGATAAAATGTAATTCAGATTAGAATTTAGAGTTTCGAATTTGACAAAAAACCTCATCCGTGTTAAAAATAGGCGAAGTTAAATATATGTATATAATTCACGAAAACCAACTGAATATGGCAAAGACCTGTGGGAATAATTCTCCCCATTTTGCCATTGTCGCAATGTATGATGATTTGCGAGCCCAGGCGGTTTTTGTGAGCCAGTATGCGTATCGGATAGACGCTTTCTAGAAGTAGTTCACACAAAATTGATAAAAGACCTCCTCGGCTCAAACGTAAAAGCCGAGTTTTTTGTTTTTATGCTTGAGGTGATCATTAACAATAACTTAAAGGAGAATAACATTATGTCAAAAAAAACCATTAGAACCTACATTGTATTTTCATTTCTTTTTAGTTTGGCTCATTCCTTCTTCTTCGCGACCTATGCATTATTTCTGGCTTCGCGCGGACTAAATCTTTTTGAGATAAATCTCGTCAATATGTTTTTTATGGTCGGAGTGTTTCTTATGGAGGTGCCCACCGGAGCGTTCGCTGATACTTTTGGACGCAAAAAATCAGTTGTTGTCGGATGTTTGCTATCTTCGTTTTCGATGCTGATGTATTTTTTGGGCAACAGCTTTTGGGCTTTCGTGGCAGCTGAGCTTATTGGTGCACTGGGATTGACTTTTCTCTCTGGTGCGCTTGAGGCTTGGGTTGTAGACGCGTTGGCAGGTCATGGTTATGACGGAGAGATTGCAACTGTTTTTCGCCGAGAAGTCTATGCCTCACAAATTGGAATAATTGTTGGTAGCTTAGCTGGTGGATACTTGGGTCAATTTGATTTGGCTCTACCATGGCTGGCTAGCTCAATTGGTACTTTTGTTGCAGGGATATTTGCTTTTTTTGCGATTACCGAAAAAGAGAAAAAACATGCACCTTTCCGGTTTACTTTCGCGCCTTTCAAAAAAGTTATCAGGGATAGTGTCAGTTTTGGTTTCAAGAAAAAATCGGTCTGGTTTGTGACACTGTTTGGAATGTTTTTGGCGATGTCGGTCCAAGGGATGAATATGCAGTGGCCATTTGTGTTCCAAAAAACTTATGGATTTTCAACGTCTCAACTCGGTTGGTTGTTTGTGGCAGTTTCACTATTTACAATGCTGGGCGGAATATTATCGAAATATTTCGCAGGTAGAATCCAGCAGGAAAAAAATGCAATTGTGCTTTCGCAAATTGTGACAGTGATTGGAATGCTCGGAGCAGCGATGATGCTTGGAGTTGTTCCTACGGTTAGTTTGTTTCTTTTTCATGAAATGGGACGCGGGATGGTGGGACCTTTGAAACAAAGCTACCTCAATCATCGCATCCCGTCGGAAAAGAGAGCGACAATTTTGTCTTTTGATTCAATGATGGGGAAAGCTGGTGCTTTCATTGGTCTTTTTGGTAGTGGCTACTTGGCAGAAAAAGCCGGTATTCCAGCAAACTGGCTTGCATCTGGAATTCTTCTTGCGGTTGGGGTTGTGGTTTTTTATAATCTCAAAAACGGAGAATAACTTAAAAAGCGTTCTGAAATTTATCAGAATAATTTTTTTATTTATTGACATTTGGATTATTTTTTGCTAATTTACAATGATACTAAAACTAGTATCATTGTAAATTAATCATTCATAGTGGAGGTGTGGGATGCAGATGCAGGCGCATGATATTGAGATGATTTGCCGGATTTTTCTTTGGGTCATTTTTCTTGTTGTTTGCTGGGGTGTCTACGAGGTGAAGGGGGTAATTAAGGAGCCAGCAACAACGCCAGTATTTATCATTATTGCACTATTTTCTGGCGGGGCAGTAAGTACGCTTGCCTACTGGATATTTAAATGGAAAGGGTGGATGTCTTAAATGGTTAGGATGGGCAAATATAATGATTTGCCCCTCTTTTATTTTATATATATCTGCAACTAAATTAAAATCAATTTGACACTTTATTTATCTCACGGTAAACTAGCTCTATGCAAAAAATAGTGAAAAAAATTATTGGATTTATTAGCATCGTCATCATTAGACGAAAATTTTTCACGCTGGTTTGTGCATAAAAGATAAGAAAATAGTAGCAAAGCATAATCCGGCAGAACCGGGTTTTTTGTTTGTTCGAGAAGTTATTATTTTTTGTGTCATCCCCGCGAAGGCGGGGATCCAGGCACCTCAAGCCTAAGAAATAGAAAAACAGAATTTATTGGTTGGTGATAAGAATTCAGAGGATTTATAATTCGATTTTCTAAAATTTAAAACTAGTGGAACCTGGATTCCCGCCTTCGCGGGAATGACACTGACAAATTTATGCAAAAAATAGAAATCTATGACACAACACTTCGAGATGGCACACAGGGCGAAGGAATGAGCCTTTCTGTGGCAGACAAAGTGCGGATTGCGAAAAAGCTTGATGATTTTGGTGTGCATTATATTGAAGGCGGTTGGCCAGGATCAAATCCAAAAGATCGGGAATTTTTTGAAGTAATGAAAACGCAAAAATTGAAAAACGCGAAATTGTCCGCGTTTGGTTCAACGCATTTAGCGAAAAATACTCCTATGACAGATGATAATTTGCGCGAATTGGTAAATTCTGGCGTGAATGTAGCAACGATTTTTGGTAAAAGTTGGACGGTGCATGTTTCGGATGTGCTCAAAATTTCTCACGAGCGTAATCTCGAAATTATTAAAGATAGTGTGGAATTTTTGAAGAAAAATATTGAGACGGTTTTTTATGACGCGGAACATTTTTTTGATGGGTATAAGAATAATCCCGAATACGCACTTCTTACATTAAGAGCAGCAAAGAGGGGTGGCGCAGATTGTCTGGTGCTTTGTGATACAAATGGTGGATCACTACCGGAAGAAATTTCTCGTATTGTGACGGAAGTTAAGAAGCATTTTCCTAAAAGTTTACTGGGAATTCATACTCATAATGATAGTGAGCTTGCTATTGCTAATACTATTGCAGCGGTTCTTTCTGGAGCAATACATATACAGGGAACACTAAATGGTATTGGCGAGCGTTGTGGAAATGCTAATCTTTGTTCGCTAATACCGATACTACAACTTAAATTAGGAATTGAATGTGTTCCGGTGGAAAATTTGGCACAATTACAATCGCTTAGTTGCTATTTTATGGAGTTGGCTAATTTGCCATCCAATCATTTTCAAGCCTACATCGGACGGAGCGCTTTTGCACATAAAGGTGGCGTGCATGCTAGCGCAGTGGCTAAAAATCCGCATACATATGAGCACATCAAACCTGAGTTTGTGGGAAATAAAAGAAGAATTTTAGTTTCTGATTTAGCCGGAAGAGCATCTGTGGTGATGAAGGCCAAAGAACTGGGAATCGAGCTCGATCCTAAAAATCCAGTTGTGGCGAGTGCGCTCAAGGAAATGAAAGAATTAGAAAATGTTGGTTTTCAATTTGAAAGTGCCGAAGCGAGTTTCGAACTAATTCTGGTCGAGGCATTGGGCAAAAAAACTAAATTTTTTGAACTAATCAGTCGACGAGTGATTGATGAACGCAAAGCTGGAGAAGAAAATCCCCAAGTGGAAGCGACGGTAAAAATTCGCGTGGGAGAAAAACTGGAAGAAACTTTTGCTTCGGGCGATGGCCCGGTTAACGCGCTAGACAAGGCTTTGCGAAAAGCATTGGAAAAATATTATCCTGTTTTGAAAGAGATGAAGCTGCTGGACTATAAGGTGCGGGTGCTGCCTGGTCGAGCAGGCACAGCGGCGCTTGTGCGGGTGCTCATTGAATCAGCCAATGGCGAAGTGGGACGTTGGCATACCATGGGTGTGTCCTATGATGTGATTGAAGCCAGTTGGCAGGCGCTTACGGATAGTGTGAATTATAAGCTCTATAAGGCGAAAAAATAAAAACTTGACAAGATTTTATCTATTTGCTAAGTTATCTCTATGAATAAGTTCGCAACCAAAACAACTCAGAAATTTACCTTGGTGTTGATTAGCGTCTTGATTATTATCAAGGCCGGTTTTGGTTTAAGAAAAATGTGTCGGGGGTAAGCAAAAAACATTTTTACTAAACCATAACCGGTCTCCAGAGGAGCCGGTTTTTTAGTTCTTTGAAAAATCAATTCCTATCACTTCAGCCTTTCATTTTTTGGAAGATTGGAATGATAGGGATTGATAAAAATTTTAGAAAAACTTTCCAAGAAAGGAGTGTGGCCTATGAGTTGCTGTTCTTGTGCTTTAGTGAGGGATGTCGAAAGTTGCGATGTTTTTCCTGCACGCTACGGATTCGACCTCAGTTCGGTTTGCAGTTATTTTGATAAAATAAGCTGCGAACGATGCAAGAAGTTCCGTAATGGTGGGTGTATTTTGGGTCTAAACAATGCCACAAAATGCGGAGAGTTTTCTAGGAAATAAATCACACGGGGCTGAGTTTCAAATTTCGGCAAGCTTTATGCTAAACAGGCAAAAAAGCTGAAAAACAACAGGTTCTCACCGGACTTGGCCGAAAAAAATGGAGGGGAAAAGCAAAAACCGTTGCTTTTTCTCTCCATTCTCTAAAAATAAGTGAAGAAAGAAGGGAGTGTCGGTTTAGAAGCTTAGCCAGTTAAGCGGAAGGATACTATGCGATTTTAGTTGACAAAATTCTCAAGAGTGCTAGACTAATCTAGTAAAAAAACAATGAGCAATCAAATCAACCAAAATTTGTATAGTTTCTATTTCTTTAGCTTCTGGTTTAGCCAGGTTGGCTTTGGTTTGCTTAAAATGAATAGGGCATAACGCTTCATTATTCATTTCAGGAAAACCTAAGCCGATCTCACGTGAGACCGGTTTTTTTGTTCTTTGAAATAACGTTTTTCAATAAAAATATATCTAGTCAGCAGTTCCTAACATGGAAGGGGGAAGTATGTACGCACAACAGGAAAGTGTAATTGGTAAGAGTGAGCCGGGAATATTTTTTCCGACTAGCGATCAACTTCGCGTACCAAAAAAAGTAACGATTCGGACAACGCTAGAGGCAGAGATCGCCAGGATGGATGTTGTAATGGATACAAAAATTTCAGCTTATCGGTTTTCTAAACAAAAGCGCGGAGTCGATATTTATGGTGAAGTAATGCAGATAATCAAAAAGCATTCTCGTCAAAAAGTGTCTCCCGTTGAATGGGAAAAAATTGGAGGAGCGGTCAGGTATTCAATCAAAAACAATTTTCCAATCAATTTTGCTTTTCTCTGGGCATGCTCCGGGATGGCCAGATCGGCTATGAAGTTTGTCCAGAACGAACTGAATTTTCCGAGACTTGGGGATGTCTGGAGTCTCTCTTGGATTAAAACATTCAACAAGAAAATCGAAGAGTCCTATCCGCCCGGAATTAAAATGCTTATTGTTGATGAGCTTCCACTGCTTCAACTTCTTGGTTGGAAGCGAGAAGAACTGCTCAAAAGGCATAATGTCATGAAAAAGATTGCTGAGCGGATGTGTCCTGGGATCATTGAGATTGTCGATATGCCATCTTTTGCGGATTATGCGGGAAAAATACAACCGGTAAATCCCAGTCCGGAAGAAATTCTGTCCATTATTACTTCTCAGGATAATCACATTCCCACACAAGTTTCTGATTTGCTGTATACACAAAGAGAGAAGCCGTGGGATGAGATTCGCGCCTGCTTTCCGGCGGTTATTTGGGAGAAAGCTAGACAGACTCGGATGGAGATGGCAAGAATCGGGCAAGCCAGAAAGGAAACGGGCTATGTCTCTGATTGTTTCTCGGGCATGCCATACATTGACGCTTGCATTGTCGAAAAAGGTCGCTGGTGTCCGGATATCTGGGCGATGGCCTTTCCTCAACACGGCGGAACAGTGCTCGAGGTTGATGGGCGAGCACGTTATTCTATTCAGATCGCCCCAGAATATCGATTAATGGGAAATAATGAGCCGGTCTATATCAGCACCAGCGAGTTCAATCGGTTGATTGGGCGGATTGCTCCGTCCAGAGAATTTATTTTTTATTGGAAAAAACGTTAACCAGCCGGGCGAAAGTTATTTGACTTTCGCCCGTGCTCTCATTTCTGCGGTTACTTGAGTTAAATCAAAAAGTGTTCTATTTTAGATATATAATCATTAAGTTTATTTCAAAAACATGAAATCTAATCCATACGTATATCCAACAGTGCCGTTCAAGAAATTGGCGAATAAAAATATTCTAGACAATTTCACGGCGGGAAAAGAGCTTTCTTTTAAAGCGTTAAAAGAAGAGGTTGCAAAAATAAAGCAACCAAAAGTGAGTCCGAAAGGAAAGAGTGTTGAGGAGAAAATCTTAAATCTTTTTTTGGATTCTAAGGTTATTTTCGGACCAAAAGAATTTATTTCTAGAGATAAAAAAAACTGGGAGGAGAAATTTGCTTATTTTGTCCAAAAAAATAAACCACTGCAATTTACTATCTTAGGTTTTCCTTTCAAAATGCCGGTGGCGTTAAAAACAAGCAGAAAGATGCCAGATATGGGAGAGGTGTTGGCGTTATCCCGACTAAAATCAATCGTTGATAATATCAAAAAAATCTACGATCCAGGAGCAGTTATTCATATTTTCACTGAAGGCGGTTTTGGGCCATTCAATGGAGTGGCTAAAAATACTTGGGTGGATTATGATAAATTTCTAAGAAAAATTATTAAAAATTTAGCGTGGAATAAAGAATTTAGAGTGAGGATGCTTTCGGAAATGGAGGGTGATGCTAATTTTAAAAAGAATTTTAAATTAAGAATCTTAGAAAACAAAAAGTTACTAGCAGACAAGGATACTGATTTTATGAAAAAATATACTGGTACTGTCAGTCCGCTTTTTAAGATTGTTACTAGCAAGAAATACGCGGAAGATTTGTTGATGGATGTTTATAATGAAAACTTGCCGGATGATGAAGTTTCGCAAGGGGTAATTGCTGCTAGGAATGATATGCGAAAAAGAACTGATAATTGTATCGTGCACTATTTTGCCTATTTGAAAACGAGAGATGATTTGGATTTTTTAAATAAAACAATTCCTCACTATCTCGCGCTGTCTGTTTCGCCAAAACCGGGCAGGTTGGGTGTCACTCCGATTAACGAAAAATGCCGTTTGCTTCCGTATCATGGTGTTCCTGTGTATAGTACAAAAAACAAAACCTGGACAATTGAGTATCTGATTGACATAAGAAGAGATGGCGTAAAATATGAAAAAGTTTTCTTGACGGAGGATGTCGAGAACGAACCGTTCTTTTATATCCGAAAGGGGTAGGGATTATGAAAAAAGAAAACAAGGCAGTTTATCTTGGGTTGGATGTTGGTGGGACGAAAATTGAATTAGCGGAATTTGATGAAAATTTTCGACTCATCAAAAATAGTTTTCTTCCAACTAATGAATTCAGAGTTGGCAGTATTGATTTTATCAAATCAATCGAAGGAGTTATCGCTGAAAATTTAAAGCAAAGTATTAGGCGAATCGGAATTAGTTTCAAGGGAAGCATTAATAAAGGAATCATTGTCCATAGCTCTCTTTTGGGAAAAGAGGGGGGTAATTTTCTACTTGAACAAAAATTTTCTCAAAAGTTTGGCCTACCAGTTAAATTGGAAAATGATGTCAATGCGATGGCAATTGCTGAGGGCAAATTTGGCCAGGGACAAGGAGTGGGTAGTTTTGTTCTTCTAAATCTGGGAACGGGGATAAGGATCTCAGCTTGCTGCGAAGGAAAAATCATAAGAGGCCATGGTGGTAATGCGGGAGAGATATGTCAAAAGCAAATTCGCGTTTCTGAGTTAGGGGATAAGATTTACCCTGTTGACGATTTCATTTCCGGTAAGGGAATTGCCAACGTTTATGCGGAAATTTCCGGGAAAAACTTGTGCGCGCGAGAGATTTTTGAAGCAGTTGCCTATGACAAAAAAGCTCAAGAAGCAGTTGCTTTGTTTGCTAAATATCTCAGTGAATTTCTGATTGAGATATGCTATTTTTATGATCCAGAAATGATTATTATTAATGGATCATTGAAGAAGGCAGCCCATATTTTCTTGCCAGAAGTTATAAGGAGATATGAGCAGAATACTTCAATTTTTTTTCAAGCGAAAAAAATTGAAATTTCTAGTCTTGAGTCTGGTCCTTGTCTCGGGGTTGTTTCGTGAAGCAATATTTTCAGCGCAATGCGGGTGAACCTATCCGCATTGTCGCTTATCAAAAAACTAGCAAACTTTAGGTATAATAAAATTTAAATAGATAAAAAACTTTCCAGAACTGGAAAGTTTTTTTGTTTCAAGCATTTTAAAATATATTCTACGCCTTTCGTGAATGCCTAATTCGTTCCGTTTCGCTGAGGAATTGCTTTCTTAGTCGCACAGAGAGGGGAGTAACTTCTAGATATTCGTCATCAGACATGATTTCCAGTCCGCGCTCAAGAGTAATTTTTATTGGTGGTGTGAGCTGAATGGCTTCGTCTGCGCCAGATGAACGCATGTTGCTCATTGCTTTGCCCTTGGTTGGATTAACAGACATATCTTGACCCTTTGAAGTGTTTCCGATAACCATACCTTCGTAGACTTCAGTTGATGGCTCAATGAAAAGTGTGCCACGAGTTTGGAGATTAGCCAGAGAAAAGCCAAGTGCTTTTCCAGTGGCCATGGAAATCATTGATCCTGTGTCAGTCTTTTTAATTTCCCCAGCGTATGGACGAAAGCCAACTACGCGGCTGCAGAGGATGCCTTCGCCGCGCGTATCAATCATAAACTCTCCGCGATAACCCAAGATTCCACGGGTTGGAACTTCAAAAATCATGCGCATTTGTGATCCGGTTTGTTTCATATTCATCATGACACCCTTTCTTTTTCCAATCTTTTCAATCACCACACCAGATGATTTTTCTGGAACATCGACTGTGAGTTCTTCAAACGGTTCAGATTTTACTCCATCGATATCTTTGATAATTACTTTTGGTTTCGAAACTTGAAGTTCAAATCCTTCACGGCGCATATTTTCTAGAAGTATGGCAATGTGCAGTTCTCCGCGTCCGAGGACGGTGTAATATTCGGCTTGGGAAAAATCAATTTTGAGTCCCACGTTGATTTCCAGTTCTTTCATTAAGCGTTCTTTGATTTGCTTGTTGGTGACTAGTTTACCTTCTTTTCCGGCAAAGGGCGAGTCATTAACGATAAAGCTAAGTGAAATGGTTGGCTCATCAATGCTAATGTAAGGCAAGGCTTCTTGCTCAGGAGTGGCGCAAACTGTTTCTCCAATATCAATTTTGGGAATTCCAGCAATCATGACAATGTCTCCAGCAATCGCCTCAGTCACTTCCCTTCTTTCTGTTCCAAGGAATGAAAACAGTTTAACGATTTTACCAGTTTCAATTGTGCCATCACTTTTTTTAACTGTGACAGTGTCATTGTAATTAATTTTACCTTCATAGATTCGTCCAATTCCTAGTCGGCCTAAAAAGTTATCATAGCCCAGATTGAAAAATTGCATGCGAAGAGGCTTGTCACTATTTTCAAGTGGTGTTGCTGGAATTCGTGCAATAATGGTGTCAAGCAGTGGCGAGAGATCAGTTGATTCATCCTCCATATGCATCTTAGCGATACCTTGGCGAGCAATCGCATAAACCGTTGTGAATTCTAATTGTTCATCATTAGCACCTAAATCTAGAAATAATTCGAAAACTTGTTCTTGTACCATATCCGGGTCTGCTGCAGGTTTATCTATTTTATTGATCACTACAATCGGTTTTAATCCTAATTCTAGAGATTTTTTGAGTACAAATCTAGTCTGTGGCATTGGACCTTCTTGAGCATCAACAACAAGAACAACACTATCGATCGAACGAAGAACTCGCTCTACTTCAGAGCCGAAATCGGCATGTCCAGGGGTGTCCACGATATTAATTTTGGTATCCTTGTAGATGATAGCTGCGTTTTTGGAATAGATTGTGATTCCGCGTTCTTTTTCTAGGGCATTGCTGTCCATCGTATCGCCTTCAGGGGCGTTTCCAGTTTGACGCATAATTGCGTCCGTCAGGGTTGTTTTTCCATGATCCACATGGGCGATAATCGCAATATTTCGGATTTCCATCTAAGTATTTTTTCGCTCGTGAGAGAGCTTTTAGGTTAAATTAAACATAACCCTTATTCTACCCTTGAAAAAGCTTTTTGTCAAAGAAACGCAGTACATCATCCAAAATCGAATGATGGCCCTAGTCGATTTATCATTTAAA
>JBAXPY010000015.1:0-18393 GCA_037132035.1 Candidatus Moraniibacteriota bacterium
GGAGAGAAAAGCACGACCCGCAGGGATGCGCCATAATAAATGAAAAAATAAAAAAGCTGATTCCAGCTTCTTTGCTTCGATATCAGCCAAAAAATAGAATTTTAAATTAAGCCTTTTAAGAATTTATCTATGTCTGAGATGTCTGAATTAAAAAGGGAAATTCCTAAAAATAGGATAGAGATTGCTAAGATGAAAAATCGTCGTGGGCAGATTGGAAATCAGGGTTTTACTGCAGAAGGTGTAGAGAGAACTCTGCGCAGTATAAATGGGAATTTTATTTCTGAAGGTTCTTCGCTCAAGGAGATGCTTGATGTTGTGCGAGATTCTCCAGAAATGCTCCAAGCAACAAAAAACTATTTAGAAGAAAATCCAATAGAAATTTCCTTACTACCCGATGATAGTATTCATCTTAGTGATGGTCATCATCGTTCTTTTATTGCTGATCAGATTGGAATGACATCGCTTCCGTATCAAGAAAGCGGACGAAAAAAAGAAGAGAGGACAGTTAACATATCCAAAGAGAAGGAATCGCCACGTTCGGGGGAAGTTCTTATTGACCAAGAATATATCCTCAAGAGTGAGGCAGAGACTAAAAAAAGAATAGAGGAGATCGGTATTCAGCTTGGGATTTAATGCAAAAAACAAGCAATATTTTTGCTATTTATAGTAGCCCTTCTTTTTTTAAATACTTCTTTATTTGGCTTTTAGCCAAAGATGTGCGAACAAACTTCAGCCAATCGCGGCTGGGGTTTTTATGATCCCTGGAAGTGAGGATTTCAATCACCTCGCCATTTTGAATTTTATGGTCCAGTGTGACCATTTTTCCGTTGGATTTAGCCCCGGTGGCACGGTTGCCAACTTCTCCATGCACGTGATAGGCAAAGTCGATTGGAGTAGCATCTTCAGGCAGGTCAATGATATCGCCAAGTGGAGTAAAGGCAAAAATATGATTTTTAAAAAAATCAATTTTAAGCCCCTCCATAAATTCAGCGTCATTTTTGCCCAATTCATTTTGCCATTCGCGCAATTGGTTGACCCAGACCAATTCTTTTTCGGGTACAGCATGCTTGCTTTTAAGAAAGAAATTTTTCAATTTTCTTTTATTTTCTGAATAGATCCAGTGTGAGGCGATGCCAAACTCTGCTTCGTCATCCATTTTTTTGGTGCGGATCTGCACTTCCAGAAAAATCCCTTCAGGACCAAAAATGGTTGTATGAATCGACTGGTAGCCATTTGGTTTTGGTAGTGAGATGTAGTCCTTGATACGCCCAACAAGCGGACGATATTGCTTATGTACGATGCCAAGCGTCTCATAGCAATTAGCAAGTTCTGGCACAATGATTCGGATACCGATTAAATCATAAATCTTGCTGATATCCATATCATGCCGTTTCAGTTTTTGATATAAGCTGTGAATATGTTTGGTTCTGCCAAAGATATTCAAAACATTAATTCCTTCTTTGGTTAGTTCTTTTTTGAGCTCACTCACCATTTTGTCAATGTATTTTTTTCGTTGTCCATATTGGTGGGCAACAAGTTTTTCTGTTGTGATGAAATTATCTCGGTCAAGATATTTGAAAGCCAGATCTTCAAGACGAACTTTAATCTCTCCAATCCCTAATCGATTAGCAATGGGAACAAAAACCTCCATTGTTTCAAGAGCAATGCGCTGTTGTTTTTCAGGAGGGAGATATTCTAGTGTTTCCATGTTGTGCAGACGATCGGCAAGCTTGATGAGGACAACGCGAATATCTGAAGCCATGGCGAGAAACATTTTGCGTAAATTTTCTAAATAGGTATCTTCCTTTGACCCGCGCAATTTAATTTTTCCCAACTTTGTCATACCATCAACCATTGTGGCAATTTCTTTGCCAAACTTGTGTTCAAGTTCTTTTAGTGTGACAGGTGTATCCTCGGGTACATCATGCAAAAGTCCTGCTGCAATTGTCTTGGATCCGAGTCCAATTTTTGCCAAAGTAAGTGCTGCATGCAATGGGTGCTGGATGTAGTCGTCTTTGCCTGACTTGCGTTTTTGTCCCAAGTGGGCTTTTTCCGCTACTGCATAGGCACCACGAATCAAAGCTTCTTTTTTGAATTCCAAGGTAAATTTGACGTTTCGCAGGACATCTTCAATGGTAATATTTTCTTCAATAGACATAAATTTATTCCTAAGTATCAGTAACTACTTCTCAAAATTACATTCTTTATTGGAACATTTCGCCTTTCCTTTGGCGGCGAAAAGCATAAGAGAGTTACAGTTTGGGCAATTTTCACCGGTGGGCTTGTTCCAGGCAGAAAAATCACATGCCGGGTAAGTGCTGCAGCCGTAAAATACGCGGCCTTTCTTGGATTTTCGTTCGACAATGTCACCTGTTTTGCATTTGGGACATTTGATTCCAGTTTTATTTTCAATGCGTTTGATGCCTTTGCATTCAGGATAGTTGGAGCAACCCAAGAAAACTCCGAATTTACCTCTTTTGACTGCCATCTTGGCGCCGCATTTTTCGCAGATTTCTTCAGAAAACTCTTCTTCGATTTTCTTTTCTGCCCCAGTTTTTTCAGTGTAGCGACAGTTTGGGTAATTGGAGCAGGCAATAAATTTTCCAAAGCGTCCAAATTTCATAATGAGATCGCCACCACAATCAGGACAGCTTTTATCTAGTTTTTCTTGAAATTCTTCTTTTTTAACATCCTTTGTTTTAGTTTTAAGATTAGCATGAAAAGGTTCATAGAATTCTCTGATGACTGGTACCCATTTTTTTGCTCCTTCGGCAATTTCATCAAAATCTTTTTCTAGCGTTGCCGTAAAAGCCATGTCAACAATTTTTGGGAAATGAGAAACGAGTGTGTCGCTAACGAGTGTGCCAATTTCCAGTGGGAATAGGCGCTTTTCTTCATTTTTGTCAACATATTTTCTTTCAATGATTGTGGAAATCGTTGGGGCATAAGTAGAAGGACGACCAATGCCATTTTCTTCCAAAACTTTGACGAGTGTCGCTTCGTTGTAGCGCGGAGGTTGATTTGTTGTTTTTCCTTCGGTGTTGGCCGAAACAAGTTCAAGCGCGTCGCCAGCTTCCATTGGAGGAAGCAGTGTGTCAGTCGTCGCGGATTTTTTGTCAGAATAAACCTTCAAGTATCCTTCAAAAGTGAGGATTGATCCACTAGCGCTAAGCGCATAAATATTTTTGGTTGATTTTTCCGAAGTGGATATATCGACTTTTACAGAATTGAAAACAGCGCATTCCATTTGAGATGCGATCATTCTATTCCAAATCAATCTATAGAGTTTATATTGTCCCAATTCAAGCTTGTCCTTCAACTCTTCGGGAGTTTTTTCTGGATAGGCGGGCCTGATTGCTTCATGGGCTTCTTGTGCGCCTTTGGATTTGTTCTTGAAATAACGTGGGCTTTTCAGCGCAAAATTAGCGCCATATAATTTTTGAATTGTTTTTTGCGCAGAAACAAGAGATTCTAGTGAGAGATTAAGACTGTCAGTTCTCATATATGTGATAAATCCTTGTTCGTAAAGTTTTTGAGCTAGAACCATTGTCTGTTTTGAGCTGTAGCCCAAACTGCTGATAGCTGATTGTTGCAATGTGGAAGTTGTGAAGGGTGGTGGGGGAGTCTTGGTGGTTTCTCTTTTGGAGATGTTTTCTACTTTATATTGGCATTTTTCCAGATCAGAAATTATTTCTAATGCGTCTTTTTCGTTCGATAGAATTGTTTTTTTGATCTTATAATCACCAGCAAAAAGGTCGAGGGTGATGACCGATTCAATTTTTTTGTCATTCTTCTTGATGAGATCAGCTGGAAACTCAGATTCTTTTTCTCTCGCTTTGGTTTTTAAAACTAAATTTATTTTCCAATAATTTTCCGCCTTAAATTTTTCGATCTCTTTTTCTCTTTCGACGATGATGCGAAGAGCCATGGACTGAACGCGACCAGCACTTAATCCTCGGCGGATTTTTTTCCAGAGAAAGGGTGATAATTCATAACCGACCAAACGATCAAGAATGCGCCTTGCCTGTTGCGCATCGACTAAATTGAGATCTAGCTCACGTGGCGTGGCGAGTGCTTTTTCAATCGCGGTCTTGGTGATTTCATGAAAGACGATGCGGGAAATTTTTTCACCTTTAAAGTTTTTATCAAGTTCAAGCGCTGTAGCAAGGTGCCATGAAATTGCCTCTCCTTCGCGGTCTTCGTCAGTTGCGAGAATCACTCCCGTGGCTTTTTTGGCTAGCTTTTTGAGTTCATCAACGCGGTCAGCTACTTTATTAGGGATGACATATTGCGGGGCGAAATCATGCTCGATATCAATTCCCATTTCTTTTTGAGGCAAATCGCGGATATGACCATAACTAGATTTGACTAGATAGCTTTTATCGAGAAATTTAGTAATAGTCTTAGCTTTAGTTGGCGACTCAACAATAATCAGTTTCATAAATTACGACGAGGATAAGAATTATATGACTTACGCATTTACCAAAAACAATCTTTAAAGCGCGTGGTTGCTTAGAGTTTGTTTTTTGCTTATATTAAAACCTAAAAACCCGGATCAACCTCGGCTATAGAAAAGTTTGTTTTTGGCAAACGCGTAAGTCCTGAATTAAATAACCATTATCTATCATAAACCAAAACTGAATTTTCTCCAAGTTTTAGATTGAACCAGCTGCTTTTAAGATGCCGACCACTCCAATGATAACCCAAAACACGTTTAGCAGAGTATAGGCTTTATCTTTTTTTAAAACTGAGCACCAAGAGAGTAGGACCGCATCGGTTGTGTTGAATATCCAGACAAACATGAAAGGGCTGGTCGGTCCGAGCCAACTGACCAATGAAAAGCTAGAAATACGCATTACGACGCCGACCAGTTCGAAAGTTTTGATGTTTTTATGAACAAATTGGTTGATTGGTTTCATATGAGTTTAGTTTAATTATTTTTTTAGTATGTATATGGTTGCAAAAAATAAATCCCAATTGTCATCCTGAGCGAAGCGGAGCGAAGTCGAAGGATCTGCTTTCCATTATTATAAGCCTTGCTATTAAGTAGAAAACTTTGGGTTGCGGTTGGTAGGTCCTTGTGCCACCGCTAAAGCTAAGGCGACACGCGGTCGGCTTCGTCCTAAATGCAGGATTCCGCTCAGGGTGACACTCGTTCTTATTGTAAGAGAATATAGTTTTGTCCACCGAGATTTTTGACCCAGCCTTTAATCTCCATCATAATGAGGGTTGATGAAATTACATGTACGGTTAGATTGGCACGTTTGGCGATATTGTCAATATGGAGCGGGACATCACTGAGGACCGAAAGGAGCAGTTCTTCTTCCTTGCTCTCTGGCAACTTGAGTTTTGTTTTCTTGGGTTCATTGACTTGCGAAAGATTGAATTCTTCCAAGATATCTTGGACGCAGGTGACAATTTTGGCTCCGGATTTAATTAGGTTGTTGGTGCCAATTGAGGTTGGGGAGAAAATCGATCCGGGAATGGAAAAAACCTCTCGGTTGCTTTCTAGTGCCATCTTCGCGGTAATCAAGGTGCCGCTTTTTTCACTAGCTTCGATAATGAGTGTACCAAGAGACATCCCGGCAATAATTCTGTTTCTGGCTGGAAAAGTCATTGTAGTGGCTGGCGTTCCTGGCGTATAGTCGCTCAGAATCAGTCCGCCACTCGCGATAATTTCTTGGGCAAGTTGAAAATTAGTTCGTGGATAGATATTTTCATCATCAATGCCACTACCTAAAACTGCTATGGTTTTTCCTTTGACTTCCAATGCTCCTCTATGCGAAATGGCGTCAATGCCTAGTGCTAGGCCACTAATGATTGCAAAGCCAGCTCTTGCTAGGTCGCGAGCAAAAGAATTGGCCAGTTGCTCGCCATAAGCAGAATATTTTCTTGATCCAACGATGGAGATGGTTGGAATATTGTTTAGGGCTAATTCTCCGCGAGTATATATGATATAGGGTGGGTTGTGAATTTCCTTGAGGAGCTTTGGATAGTCGGGGCTTGTGAATTCAATCAGTTGGATGTTCGCCAGCTCTAGCTTTTCCCATTCTTCATCTGGATTGATATCTTGTTTTTTGAAATAAATATTTTCAGGTAATTTGCTATCACCCAATGCTTGCTTGAGAGTTGAGAGGTCTGCTTGCCAGACGTTTTGGGCTGAGCCAAGAGCGCCGAGAAGCGTTCTGATCTTTTGCGAGCCAACGCCTTCAATCTTGTTTAATGCATGAAGATATTTCATTAGCTTACAATAACACAGGGGCTTTGGGCTTGACAAATTTATTGAATGTGTGCTAGTATTTCTGGAAGTCAAAAATAACTTAATTTAAAGCTTAAAACGATGAATATAGACGCGAATTCCAAGAGTAAGTCAAAAGAGAGAGTAGGAAACTCTTTTTTCATTATGGCGGAAAAGATGCTATCTCAGTTGCCTCAGAGAGGGCAAGATATCTTGAAAAAGCGCTTTGGCCTTGTTGATGACTATACGGTGCAAACCCTGGAAAAGATTGGCTCAGATTACAATATTACCAGAGAACGTGTACGCCAAATTATTTCCGATGCAAGAAAGAATATTAGCAGTAAGAGTGAGGAGGCGAATTTTCAGGAAGTTGAAAGCAGCTTGTTTTTTGCGATTGAGAAAAAATATGGTATAATCAAAGAGGAAGATGTTCTCGAAGAGCTTAGTTTACGTGGATCGCGCCAAGAGGAGAATTCTGTGCGGTTTTTAGTGGACTGCTCTCGAAAAATATCTGTTATTGCAGAAAAAAATAGAATTGAAAGGTCTTGGGTGGCTTCTCTGGAAGTTTTGACAAAAGTGTCAAAAATAGCAAAAGCAGCTCATGAGCTTTTGGAAAAAAGTAAAAAGTTGCTCAGTGATGATGAGATTTCTCAGGAGCTGGTAATGATTTTGGGAGATTTTTCGAAAAAAGAAGTTCTGAGTTATTTGAGTGTTCTTTTTGGAATTAAGAAAAATAAATTTGGAAAATGGGGCATGCGACATTGGCCGGAAATTAGCCCAAAGGGTAGCCGAGAAAAGATTTATTTGATTTTAAAGGAAGAAAAGAAGCCTTTGCATTTCACTGGTATTGCGGCGTTGATTGAAAAACATAAACTGGGAACGAAAAAAGTGCACCCTCAAACAATTCACAATGAATTGATTAAAGACGAGAGATTTGTATTGATTGGACGGGGAATTTATGCGTTGAGTGAATGGGGTTATTCTTGTGGTGCAGTTAAGGATGTTCTTCGGACCATTCTGGAAAAAAGTGAAAATCCGCTTGATCGAGAGGAAATTATCAAGAAAGTTTTTCAGGTCAGAAAAGTGAAAAGGACAACGATCATGATCAATTTGAATAGTAAGCATTTTGAAAAAGTGGGAACTGGATATAGATTGAAAAAATAACATAGCGTCTCAACGTAGGCGGGTCATTGAATGATTTTCTATATTTCTAAAATAAAAATTATAATGAATGGTGCTGTTTCTATTTTTGATATATTAAACTACTCTGGAAGCGTTTTTGCTTCTTATTGGTGGGTGATTCTGCCTGCACCATTTTGGTATATTTTTAATATTGTTTGGTTTGACTACGTTTCGCATTACGGAGCTGATTGCTGGAACTCGAAATATAAATGGACAATGCTCGAGGTGATTCCTCCGCGTGAAATTGAAAGAGGCCCCAAACCAATGGAAATTTTTTTCACTGGGTTATCAGGGGTCATCTCCACGCATAATCATTTTTCTATCTGGCTGGATGGAGCGTTCAGGCAAGATTTTTTTGGCTTGGAGCTGGTGGGCGAGGAGGGCAAGGTGCACTATTACATTCGGCTTTTGAAGAAACATCGTAATTTAGTTGAAGCGCAAATTTATGCGCAATATCCTGAAGCGCAGGTTATGGAAGTGGAGGACTACTATACAAAATTTCCCAAGGTTATTCCGAATAAAAAATGGGATCTTTGGGGCGCGGACTTTATATTCGTGAAACCTGATCCCTATTATCCTATCAAGACTTATGATCAATTTGAAGAGAGTATAACAGGTGAAATGATTGATCCAATGGCCGCTCTTGTTGAGGTTTTGGGAACATTGGGGCCAGGACAGCACATTTGGTTGCAATATGTGATTGTGCCTGTGCAAGAAGGTGAATCAATTAAAGGCGGGAAAGTTTTGGCTGATAAATTGAAATTTAGAGCGACGGAGTCGACAGGCGGAAGATTGATCGCTGATGTTGTTGATGTTCTTTCTAATCTTTGGGCGGGGCTTTTTGCTCCACCGGAATTTAAAGTTGCTACTGCCAAGAAAGATGAGCTGCCATTAGAAATGCGACTTTCCACGGTGGAGAAGGATATCCTGAAAGCTGTTGAGGAAAATTTAGGTAAGAATTTTTTCAAAACCAAGATGCGTATGATATATTTAGGTAAGCGGGAAGGTTTTGATAAATCTCATGTTAGTGCTTTTGTCGGTGCAATCAAGCAGTTTAATGATTTGAACATGAATCAGATCAAACCGGAGGATATTAGTAAAACCTATGGTCAAATTTTCTTCGTGAACAGGATTGCTAACCTGCGAAAGCGCAAAATTTACGATCGCTATCGCCGAAGAAATATGGATGGAGCCAATCTCATGCTTTCTACAAAAGAATTAGCAACTATGTTTCATTTTCCTGATTTATCAGTTAAGTCCCATGCAATTACTCAGACCACCTCTAAATTGGGAGCGGCGCCTTCGAATTTGCCCATCGACTAATTAATACATATACACCAAAATGCCAAATATAAACTTCTTCGCCAAAACCAATTATCGCAATCAAGAAAGAGTCTTCGGAATCAAGGAGGATGATCGCCGTCGTCACATGTACATGATTGGAAAGACGGGTATGGGAAAATCTAATCTCTTGGAGAATATGGCGATTCAAGATATTCGCAATGGCAAGGGAGTTTGCATAGTTGACCCACACGGTGAGTTTGCTGAAAAGATGCTTCGAGCTATTCCGGCAAGTCGTATTAATGACGTGGTCTATTTCAATCCGTGTGACGTTGAATTTCCAGTTGCCTTTAATATTTTGGAAGCGGTAGATGAGGATAAAAAGAACTTGGTGGCTTCTGGCATGATGGGCGTGTTCAAGAAAATTTGGCCAGACGTTTGGAGCTCGCGTATGGAGTATATTTTGAACAATGCAATTCTTGCTCTTTTGGATTATCCTGGCTCGACACTTCTGGGAGTAAATCGGATGATGAGTGACAAGGATTATCGCAAAAGGGTTTATACGAAAATAAAAGACCCTGTGGTGAAAGCCTTTTGGATTAATGAATTTGATAAGTGGGAGGATAAGTTTAGAAAAGAAGCGGTGGCCGCAATTCAAAACAAAGTGGGGCAATTTTTGTCCTATACGCTCGTGCGCCATATCATTGGTCAACCGAAATCAACTATTGATATGCGCGAGATCATGGATAATCAAAAAATATTAATTGTTAACTTATCGAAGGGGAGAATCGGAGAGGATGCGATGCGACTCTTGGGTGGAATGATAATCACAAAAATTCAGTTGGCCGCGATGAGCCGAGTGGATATTCCGGAGGAAGAAAGAAAAGATTTCTATCTTTACGTTGATGAATTCCAGAATTTTGCCACGGAATCATTTGCCAATATTCTTTCTGAGGCGAGAAAATATCGGTTATGTCTAATTCTGGCGCATCAATATATTAATCAGTTAGTTTTTGATGGGAATGCTACGGTGAAGGATGCGATTTTTGGCAATGTGGGAACATTGGTTTCTTTTCGCGTGGGAGCAGAAGACGCTGAGCATTTGGAAAAAGAATTTGATCCAATATTTCTTATGAATGATATTGTTAATCTTTCTAAATATGATATATATCTCAAATTAATGATTGATGGTATCGCTGGTGATGCCTTTTCAGCGCGAACATTGCCACCAGCTGATATCTCAGACACGAATGATGGTCAGGAAAAGGTGATTGCTGTTTCACGGGAGCGTTATGGAAAATCTCGGACTGAGGTGGCAGAGAAAATTGCCCGTTGGAGTGGGATGGATGTGGGTATTGGATTTGATGAATTTGATTCAACAAGCAATCAACGAGAGAGCAATGTTGTTAGGCTTGAAAGAAAGCAACCGGCAATAGAAAGCGGAGCTTCAAGACAGACTCAATCAACGGTAATCGAGAAAAAGATTCTGGCGATTGAGAGTCGTCCATCTGCGTTGGCGCAGTCAGTATCTGTCGGTGTGCCTCCTAAAAGTGAGCAGGCTAGAGAAGAATCGCCAGCTCAAGTTATAGAGAAGTCTGTGGAACTATTCGAAGCTGTTTGCTCTACTTGTGAAGAAAAAATAACCGTGCCATTTCGTCCTGATCCAAATCGAAGAACTTTTTGCAAAGAGTGTCTGCGAGACTATCAGCGGGCGCGAGCAAAAATTCAGCTTGACCAAATTAGCAAAAACAATGATAATATGGGTATGCGAAGTTATTCTAAGTCTGCTCCATCTGTTCAATCACAAGTTGAAAATTCTCAATCAGCTGGACTTGTTGCTAGCGACAAGATAATTAGCCTTTCTCAAATATCTAACATCGCGCCAAAAAAATTCAAAGTCACTCGAAAAGCTTTGAATATTGATACGGCAGAGATACGAGATTTAATCAATAAAACTAAAAAAAATGGGTGAGTTCAGTCTTCAAAAGTTCTTGGCGTTGCTATTTGTTTTGCTTGCGGGCTTTATTGTTGCATGGTCTTCCTTTTCCACTGGAACCGATATAATTCATAATACGCCAAAATCAAAAATTTTTGAATCTGAAAGAAAGGCACAGATTGAACTGCAAAAAAAATAACCATGAGTTCAAAGAGCATTCTCATGGGAATATCGGGTGGCGTTGATTCTTCCGCTTCTGCTGCGCTACTCAAGGATGAAGGCTATGCTGTCAGCGGAGCCTTTCTGCGTTTTTGGGAGCCCGAGGAGGCTGATAATAAATCTCTGGCGGATGCAAAAGCTGTTTGCAGTGTTTTGGGTATTCCCTTGGAAATCATTGACGCAAGAGGAGTATTTGAAAAAACAGTCATTCAATATTTTCTTCGTGAATACGAGGGTGGCAGAACTCCCAATCCTTGTGTTTTCTGTAATGAAAAAATGAAGTTAAAATTGCTTTTTGAGACTGCGCAGAATCTGGGGATTGAGATGGTGGCGACTGGGCACTACGCAAGGATCATGAAACATAGAACAAGCAATGCAGAACAGAAAATGTGTTATAAATTATTTCCCGCGAGTGATAAGAAAAAAGACCAATCATATTTTTTATACCGTTTAAAACAAGAACAATTGGCGAAAATTATTTTTCCACTTGGCGGATATGAGAAAGTTGAAGTGCGAAAATTGGCGGAAAAATTTCAGTTGCCGGTTTTTGACAAGAGTGACTCGCAAGACGTTTGCTTTATGGCGAATGGGAATTTAGAGGGATTTTTAAAAAATAAGATTGTCTTGCAATCTGGGAAAATTATTGATACCGATGGGAATCTGATGGGAGAGCATCGCGGGCTTCCCCTCTATACGATCGGACAAAGAAAGGGGATTGAAATTGGCGGCACGGGACCATACTTTGTTGTTTCTAAAAACGTGCAGGAAAATATTTTAATAGTGACTAATGATGTCGATCATTCATTAATAGCTCGAAAAAAAATTGAATTGGAGGATGTGGTTTGGACAAGCGCTTTGATGCCGAATTTTCCAGTCTCTGCTTTGGTCAGGACGCGTTATCATAATCCGCTAGTGCATGCTATAATTGGGAATATCAGTGATGGACATTACCAGTTGGAATTTGATTTGGCGCAAAGAGCAATCGCGCCCGGGCAGTCAGTTGTTTTCTACGGAGAGGACGAAGAGATCTTGGGCGGTGGGATAATAAAATAATTTTTTTCAAATTTATGTATATGCAAAATTCCTCGAGAGGTGGTAATGCTGATGATGAGAATAGTGCCGATGTTGCTGCGAAGGAGAGTCAAAAGAGGCGAGTTCAGATGGAACTATTGATTTTAGATTCAGATAAACGAAAATTGGCTAATGAAAAAAACACCTTGGACGCGGAGATTCGAAAATTAAGGCAAGACGGAGAGCGGATCACCCTGATTATGAATAGTAAAAAAGCACGTTACGATGTTGTAGTGAGGGAATCCTTGGAGAAAGAGGAAGATTTAAAGCGACTTAAAAAGAAACTAAATACGCTATAATTATTAAAAATAAAAAAGATGCTTGAATCAAAATTGAAAGATCTCGCTCTGGAAACTTTGGGCGATAAAATCACAGACGAAGAGGAAAAAAATAAAATTTCCGAAGAATTGCGTTTGCTTGAGCGCGAGCTTGATGATGATATTTCCAGAGTTCTGCGTGAGTTGAGGAGGGATTTGGATGAGAATGCGCTTAGGAGTAAATTTAGCTCTTCCGAGAGAGATGATATTGTGAAAAAGGTTGGGGAGAATATCAAGCGGTCGGAGTACGCAGGAGTTTAGTGTTTGTGATTATAAATACTAAGTCACTGTGCAAATTATTTTGTTGCAGTGCCTAAAAAATGAAAAAATATGTCAAACGAAAATAATTATTCTGAGGAAATAATCTCTAGCCTCAATGTGATTAACAGTGCTATCTCAGATTTGAATCAAAAGATAGAACTGCAGAATGAAAGAATTTTACGCCTAGAAGGTGTCCAGGAAAAAGTGGCAATTGTTCCGCCGACCTATGTCGCTCCACCAACGCCCGCTCCAGTTTCTGTTTCTCAACCAAGTTATCAAAATATTGATTCGCAACCGACTTTTCAGGCAACTTCTAGTCAGAATTTGCCAATGCATGAAAAGTCCAACTTAGAAGAGAATATTGGTGGTAAGTGGTTTGCGAGAATTGGAATGGCTGCGCTTGTCCTTGGAGTATCTTTTTTTCTTAAATATGCCTTTGATAATAATTGGATTGGAGAGGCTGGTCGGGTGATGATTGGAATTATTGCCGGAATAGCTTTGCTTGGTCTTGGAGAAAAATTTATTCGGAAATATTTTGTTTATGGTCAACTTATAAGTGGTGGTGGATTGGCTGTGCTTTATCTTTCTATTTTTGTCGCCTTTGATTCATATCATCTAATTAGTCAAATCCCGGCGTTTTTGATAATGACACTTATCACGGCTGTTGGAATAGTCTTGAGTATTAGATATGATGCTATTTCACTTGTGATTGTTTCGACTCTTGGTGGTTTTTTAACACCTTTTCTTGTTTCGACAGGAGAAAATAATGAAGTTGAATTATTTTCCTATATTTTAATCCTGGATTTGGCGATTCTCGCGATCTCAATGTTTAAAAAATGGAGATGGTTGAATATCTTGGGTTTTTTCGGCACGGTTCTCGTTTTTCTTTCTTGGTCAGGCAGGTTTTATAATGAAGAGGAGTTGTCTGTGACCATGTTATTTTTGACGCTATTTTTTATAACCTATTCTATTTCTTCCTTGGTTTATAACCTTGTCAGAAACGAGAAGTCATCAGGAGTGGAACAAGCGCTTACGTTAATGGCTGGAGTGATATTCTTCGCTTCAAGCTATGCAATGCTTGACCCTAGCTACCATGTGTTTATGGGCTTTTTTGCTTTGATTATGGCAATTTATTATTTCCTTTGGGCTTATCTGGTGCGTGCCATTACTCCGGATGATGAAAACCTATATAGCTTCTTGGCTTTTTTGACAGTTGGCTTTATTACTTTGGCGATTCCTTTGCAATTTGAAGGAAAAATAATTTCGATCGGATGGGCGATTGAAGCTGTGATTATGATTATCTTGGGGATTAAGACAGGAAAGGTTGCCTTCAAGGCATTTGGAACTTTTATGTTTGGATTGGCTACGATGCGCTTGCTTTTTGTTGATTCAGAGCATGGCAGCAAGGACATGGTGCTTTTGAATGAAGTAATGTTTACCTATTTTATCGTAATTATCTTGGCCTATGCATCGGCATATATCTTTCGATTATTTTCCAGTGATACTGAGGAAAAAAATGATTTTTTGGCCACAAAACAATTGATCGCACTATTTTTGATTGTAGCTAATTTCTTGACTGTTTTTTCGCTTAGTCGCGAGATAACCTATAAATATGATCAGGATAAGCGTGCCTATCAGTTGCAGGAAGAAAAAAAGTATACTGAAAATGTTAGGACAGGCAAGATTCAGGATAGTTCATATATGTATGAAAAACTTGATAAGATTGATAGCAGGAGCAGCGTCTCTCTTTCGTTGTTCTGGCTTTTCTATGGAATAATTCTTGTGGTAGTTGGTTTTCTCGCTCGCATCAAAGGTGTGCGGATTGGCGGCCTTCTGCTTTTCACCTTGGCTATTCTTAAGCTATTTTTCTATGATCTTTGGAGTATGGGAACGCTGTATCGCATCATATCTTCGATGAGCTTGGGTGTGGTGCTCCTTACAATTTCGTTTGCTTATCAGAAATATAAAAACGTGATTAAAGAAATAATCTAAATAAAATGAAAAAACTATTTATTATTTTTGCAGCAATTTTTCTTTTTTCTGCAACTAGCTGTTTGGCCAATTTTGATATCTCCAAATGGAAATATTACAAAGATATTTCAAGCACCGGAGGAAGTCTTTCGAGAGTAATCCTGGATGATAATGTTTTTTCCAGCTCTACGAAAGATTTATCTGACTTGAGAGTTATTAGTGGGGAAAATAGAGAAGTACCGTTTAAGCTTGTTTCAGGCAAGGAGAGCTTCAGGAGTGATCGTGTAACTGTTAAGATGATTAATAACTCCTATATTCCCGGAGAAAATTCTCAGGTCGTTTTGGATTTGGGAACTTCTGGCAGCCTAGTGAATAATCTGACGGTCAGTACGATCAGCGAAAATTTTCAAAGAAACGTGAAGGTCTATGGCAGTAATGACATGAACGCTTGGAATGTGCTCCGAGATAATGGGTATATTTATGATTTCACTGACAAGAAGGCTAGTTTTAAATCGCAAAACACACAAATTTCATTTCCTGACAGTGCCTATCGCTATATTAAAATTGAAATCGCAGATGATGGTGGAAATCCTGTCAAAATCACTTCTGTAGAAATGAACAATACCATCGAGGAAAAAACTCGCGGATATGAAAGGCATCCTCAGTTTGAATCAATCGAAAAAACGGATAAAAAAATAACAGAGATCGTTGCTGATTTGGGAGTGAGTGGAATTCCGACTGATAGGATGAATATTGAATTAAAAAATGTAAATTTCAATAGAGCGATTTTGATTTATGCAAGCAATGATGAAAATGCAAAGGATTGGGATTATCTCGGCCAAGGTTATGTTTTTCGCTACAACACTCCAAAATTTACCGGAGAAAATGTCACATTGAGTTTTCCTGAGACCACGAAGCGTTATTTAAAGCTGGAAATAATTAATAAAGATGATGTGCCGCTTTCTATTTCTGGATTTAGCTCTTTCTCTGTTTATCGCGAAGTAATTTTTCAGACGAATGCTTTGGAAAAATATCGGCTGTTTTATGGTAACACAAAAGCGGATTATCCTCAATATGACTTGGAAAAATATTTTCAGTATCTTGAGCCTGACAAGGCAATGGAGGCGAAAATAACCAACCAAAAAGATAATCCTAGCTATATAGCGGAAAAAGAACCTGAAAAGCCGTTGACCGAAAGAATTCCCCATCTGCTTTCTGGTATTTTAACGCTAGCCTCACTATTTTTGATTTTTCTTGTTTTTAAGTTTTTGAAAAAATAATTCAGGCCCTAGTTTGACTGCCTGTTTAAAGCATTATACAATTCAAAATAGATTTGAATTCCGCCTCCGCAAAGGCGATGGCGGATAAAAATTTTCATTAACGCTAAATTTATGCTAAAAGCCCAAGAGTTACGCCAAAAATATCTCGATTTTTTCAAGGAAAAAGGTCATGCCATCATTCCTTCTGCGCCATTAGTGCCGGAAAATGACCCGACGACGCTTTTCACCGGTTCTGGTATGCAGCCGATGATCACATATCTTATGGGAGAAAGTCATCCTCTTGGAAAGCGCATTGCTGACAGTCAAAAGAGTTTTCGCTCTGGAGACATCGAAGACGTGGGTGACAATCGCCATACGACATTTTTTGAGATGCTTGGTAATTGGTCGCTGGGAGATTATTTCAAAAAGGATCAGATTACTTGGATGTTTGAGTTTCTTACAAAAGAGATTGGGCTCAATCCGAAGAATTTGTATGTGACAGTTTTCCGTGGTGATGAAAGTCTTAATATCCCACGTGATGACGAGTCAGTTGGAATTTGGAAAGAATTGTTCAGAGGTGTCGGAATCGAAGCGCAAGATGTCAATTTTGCCGAACGTGATGGGATGCAAGATGGCAGAATTTTCTATTATCCAGTGGAAAAAAACTGGTGGAGTCGAGCTGGAGTGCCTGCTAATATGCCGATTGGTGAACCGGGCGGACCAGATAGTGAAATGTTTTGGGATTTTGGAGCAGAGCGAGGGATTCATGAGAAATCAGTTTGGAAAGATGAGCCTTGTCACGTCAATTGCGACTGCGGACGATTTATGGAAATCGGCAATAATGTGTTTATGGAATATCTCAAGACCGAGAAAGGCTTTGAGTTTTTGAAACAAAAAAATGTTGACTTTGGTGGTGGGCTAGAAAGAATTCTTGCTGCATTGAACAATGACCCAGATATTTTTCTCACGGATATCTTCAGAAAAGCGATTGCGGAAATTGAAAAATTGTCTGGCAAAAAATATGAGGATAATAAAGAAGCATTTCGTGTGATTCTCGATCATCTGCGAGCGGCAACTTTTCTTATCGGTGATGGCGTTTTACCAAGCAATAAAGACCAGGGTTATTTTGTCCGGCGTCTAATTCGTCGTGCGGTTCGCTTTGCACATAAATTAGGAGTGGAAAATAATTTCTGCGGGGAAGTGGCGAAAATGTATATCGAGGATTATAAAAGTGAGTATGCTAACTTAGAAATCGATCAGAAGAAAATTGTGGCAGAATTAAGCAATGAGGAGAATAAATTTCGGGCTACGCTAGAGAGAGGATTGAAACATTATAAGTTAGAGGCAGAAACGGGGAAATTCAAAATTATTCCAGGGGAAATTACGTTTAACTTATATCAAACCTATGGTTTTCCAATTGAAATCATTGAGGAATTAGCCAAAGAAGATGGTCTTGAAGTGGATAGGAGAAGCTTTGATGAAGAATTAAAAAAGCACCAAGATCTTTCCAGAACCGCTTCCGAAGGAAAATTTAAAGGTGGCCTAGCTGATCACAGTGAAAAGACAACTCAGTTTCACACTATCGCTCATTTGATGCTAGCAGGACTGCGAAAAGTTTTGGGAGAAAATGTTCATCAAAAAGGTTCAAACATCAATGGCGAACGAATTCGTTTTGATTTTTCGCATCCAGATAAAATGACTGATGAACAGAAAAAAGCGGTGGAAGATTTTGTGAATTTGGCGATTGAATCTAAATCAGAAGTGACCATGACAGAGATGACGCCGGAAGAAGCGAAGAATGCTGGCGCAGAAGGGGAGTTTGGGCATAAATATGGCGATCGAGTGAAAGTCTATTCCGTCGGAGAGTATTCCCGCGAAATCTGTGGCGGACCGCACATCAAAAATACAGCTGAAATTCAAGGCAAATTCCGGATTCAAAAAGAAGAAAGCTCTTCAGCGGGAGTGCGCCGGATTAAGGCGGTGGTGGAATAGAAACAGTGGACAGCAATCAGTGAGCAGGAGTCAGTAAGGGTGCAGGATGCCTTATTGACAAAGTATTGCGATATGCTAATATTTTGGTATAAATAACACCTCAAGTTTTATGAGTCTAAGTCGTCAAGTCAAAACCAATCTTTGGTCAACATGCTCCGGATCCGGGTCCCGACTTTTTGTTGGCGAATTTTGGCTTGAAGCGAAGAGGAAAATAGTGCAATAAATTATCCTTTCGAAATAAACCAAAACCCGCCAACGTGGCGGTTTTTTTATTTCGTTCTTTGATTTTTTTAAATGAATCTTAAATATAGGGAGGGAAAATATGATAATTCATGTTACGCGTGAGATTTGTTGGGTAGTCATTTCCGGGGCAAATGGAAATGAAAGTTTAATTAAGTTTCTCCTGCAAGGACAGGAGCTAAACAGTGAAATTGCTCGACTTGCGAATGATCCTAAATGGCTTTCTCAAGATGATTTGAGAAAAAAGTTGCTCAAGGCAATCAACGTCAATCTCCCGAAAGAAAATATGGATATACGCATTTATTGATTATTGAGAGCAATTTCAATGAAATGGGGCTAGAACGTCAAAGACGCGCTAGCCCTGTCTTTTTTTCTTGCAATCGGGGCGTTTTAGTGCTAAATTTAGGTGGTAAGCTAATTTATATT
>JBAXPY010000016.1:0-18221 GCA_037132035.1 Candidatus Moraniibacteriota bacterium
AATCTCCAGGGGGATTCTAACTCGGTAACTTTTTATTAAGCAACGGGTCTATTATTAGTTTATTCAAAGTTATCCCATATCAGCTTCTATATCTAATAGTATTATTTCCCACTCAAATAGTCAAAAAACAACGAGACGTCTCCCAGAAAGAGTTTTAAAAAGCGAACCGACAAAATCTCGGTTCGCTTTTTTTAGTAAAGTGCACTATTTCTTTAACGCTGAATTTGATTTCACCAATGTTTTGGGAACATCCAGCCATCAAACGTATATTGCATCCAGTTTTTTAACTTTCCATCCTTATCCCAAATGCCCCAATGACTGCCCTGCAGCCCTTCGCGCTTTGCTTTCCAAAGCTCATCGAAAGCCGCAAATTGAATCACGACTACGCGTTCTATTTTTGACCAAGACGTAATATCCAGGAAGTACCAAGCAGCATTATAATCACTCGGCACCGCTGCACCTATCGTATCGCCAGCTGAAGGCCAGCCGGTTTCACCAATAGCAAAGTATTTTCCCGGGTAATCCTTTTGAAAACTCTTGAAAACATCATGCACACGCTTGACAGCATTTTCAACTGAGATACCTTCCCAGTATGGGTAAATATTCAATAAAATAATGTCGCTAGCAGCAATGACCGCGGGATTTTTTTCCAAGACATCGTAACTGTCAGCCACTGCGACCAGAACGTTAGGTGTTATTTCTCTAAAATAATTAATATACGCAATCAATTGATTCGCAGAAAAATCCTTTCGATAGAGAACCTCAGAACCAATAATTGCCACATCTGCGCCGCCTCGCTTACATACATCAGACAGATTATTCAGTTCATTCCTATTCTGTGCTGCGTCTGTACTCAACCAAGCACCAGCCGCCACAAGAAGACCAAACTCGCGCGCTATCGGTCCAACTTCCTCTAGACCACTAGCGCATGAAAAGCTGCGAACCAGATAAGTATATGGCGCAATAATCGCCAAGCGCTTACGAATCTGATCTTGACTGACAAAAACTCCTTCGTTAGGATCTTGATTATCGACATAGAACCCTACATTTAGGCCATAGATTTTTTCAATGGCACTTGCAGGAACAGTTGGCAGAAACAAAAGGCCGACCGAAACAAGAAGAATGTTTTTCACAAGCACTTTCATCATAGCACGACTCCTTTTCAATGTGGGATATTTGGGAGAACTTCAAGTTGGCAAAGAACTGCCAAAACAGAAATAGACTCAGACCTTCCAGAATTTAGTCATTATTTCACTCACAACCCTTCTTGTCAAGCTTATCTCAGCACCCTTAGTCGACAAAAGGCTATTCATTTTTTCAGGCATAATAGTTAAAAGTTACTCAAAAAAAACTACTTTCTTCATTCGGCAGCATCCAGTTCTCTTTCGTTCATTATTACCTTAGCTAGGTTGCAACTTAGTTACAATGCTATTGAAGCTACACACGAGAATGAAACAAGTCAAAATACCTCTTCATATTCGGCCCAAATTTTTCTGGCTGCTTCCTGAGTTGCCTTTCTAATTCTTCTGGCAAAATCCAATCTACTCCCTCAACTTCGTCCGACTGCAATTCAAATTCATCAAGGTCTTTGTCCGCAACCAGAACGTACCATTGAAGAAAAAATGGATGCACATCATCGACTTTTATCTTTGGTCCAATTTTTGGCTTAATTTTTTCGAGTCCCAACTCTTCATTAGCCTCTTTGATGATATTATCTTCGTATGACTCGCCAACCTCAACTGTTCCCGCAACAGCTGGACCCCATGTTCCTGGATGATAAAATTTATTGCGATGACGCTTGGCGATTAAGATTTCCCCGCGAGAATTGGTCAACCACAAAGCAGAGACACGACAGATATCTTCCTCTGACGTAGCGCCTCTTTCTCCGAATCCGATGATTTCATCATTTTCGTTAACTATAGTTATCATTTGTTTTTCTGCTTTGATCATAATAAACTATTTATCAATCATAATCTTAGATTTAAAAAAATTAACTCCTCTGCATCTTCCTCAGCTGTGAAATCTCATCACGAATAATCGCGGCTTTTTCGAATTCGAGGTTTCTGGCGGCGTCTTTCATTTCGCGTTCGCGCAGTTTCACATATCCCGCAATATCTTCCAGGGTTTCCAGTTGAGAAAAATCTTGCACAATTTTGGGATTGATTTCGTGATCAACTATTGAGCTGATTTTCTTCTTGATGGTTTTCGGTGTGATTTTATGCTTTTTATTATACGCCATTTGCAGTACGCGCCTTCTATTTGTCTCGGTGATAGCACGCGTCATTGAACCGGTCATCTGATCAGCATAGAGAATGACTTGTCCGTGCACATTTCTGGCAGCGCGACCAATAGTTTGGATGAGCGAAGTTTCGCTTCTGAGAAAGCCTTCTTTGTCAGCGTCAAGAATGGCAACCAGTGCCACTTCAGGAAGATCCAGGCCTTCACGCAAAAGATTCACTCCAACCAAAACATCAAACTCCCCACGTCTTAATTTTTCCAGAATTCTAACTCTATCCAACATATCCACGCCACTGTGCAAATATTCTGCTTTCACACCACTTTCTTTCAAAAAATCCGAAAGATCTTCGGCCATTTTTTTGGTGAGCGTCGTCACCAGCACGCGATTTTTTTTGGCGACCGTTTTTTCAATCTCGAGCGCAACGTCTTTCACTTGTCCCTTGGCTGAGCGAATGATGATTTCCGGATCAATGAGGCCAGTTGGGCGGATAACCTGTTCGACGATGCCAGAATTATCCCCCTCTCCTTTATAAGGAGAGGGTTGGGGTGAGGTGGATTTTGATTTTTCAATTTCATATTTCCCTGGTGTCGCGGAAACAAAAATTGTTTGTGCCATTTTCTTTTCAAATTCTTGGAATTTCAGTGGTCGATTGTCAAAAGCGCTGGGCAAACGGAAACCATTATCAATTAGATTAACTTTCCTTGAATGATCGCCATTATACATTCCATTGAGTTGCGAAACGGTTACGTGCGATTCATCAATCACTGTCAAAAAGTCTCTGCCTCCCCCATTGCTATGCGAAGCATTATTAGCCGAGAAATAATCCATCAAAGTATAGGGCGCTTCGCCTGGCTCGCGGCCAGTTAAGTATAGTGAATAATTTTCGATACCATTGCAATAGCCCACTTCGCGCATCATTTCCAAATCTTGCCGTGTCCGTCGCCAAATTCTTTCCGCTTCCAAGATTTTCCCCGCGTCTCGAAAATATTTTTTTTGCTCTTCCAATTCTTTTTCAATTTTTCCAAGCGCACTCTCCATGATTGCTTCGGGCACAACAAAGTGTTTGGCTGGATAGATGAAGGTCTGTTCAAGTGTCGCCAGTTTTTCGCCAGTCAAAAAATCATATTCCACAATTTTTCGAATCACATCCCACTCCAAATCAATCCGCGTCACAATTTCTCGACCAGGCGTAATGACTTCCAGCGTGCTTCCAGTCAAACGAAATTTTCCCCGCGCCAAAATATCGCTGCGCGCATATTGCATGTCAACCAAAATTCGCGCGATTTTTTCCCGTTCCATTTTCGCGCCGATTTTAATTTCTAACATCGAATTGCGATAATAATCCGGACTGCCTAAACCATAGATGCAAGATACGGACGCGCAAATAATCACATCATCGCGACTCATCAGCGCCGCCGTGGCGGCATGACGCAATCGATCGATCTCTTCGTTGATCTGCGATTCTTTTTCGATGTAGGTGTCAGTCGAAGCAATATAAGCTTCGGGTTGATAGTAGTCATAGTAGGAAACGAAATATTCCACCGCATTTTTGGGAAAAAACGTGCGAAACTCCTGCGCCAATTGCGCAGCCAAAGTTTTGTTCGGTGCGATGACCAGTGTTGGTTTTTGCACTTTTTCAATGACGTTGGCAATAGTGAAAGTCTTCCCCGACCCCGTCACACCCAAAAGCGTCTGGCTTTTTTTGCCAGCAACTAGACCAGCCGTTAGCTGCGCAATGGCATTGGGCTGATCGCCTTCGGGCTTAAACTTAGATGAGATTTTGAATTTGTTTTCGGACATTTAACAAAATGGTTAAATTGTGCTAGTGCACATAATCCTTTGGACAATTAATGTGAGTAGCGATACTCGCACATAAGTAAGCCAGCATTTTCCACCCATCGCGGATTCAAAAAGGTGCTGGCTTTTTACTTTAGTTTTAAAAATCCCCTTCGCCCTTCGAGAAAAGGTGGCCATAGGTCGGATGAGGGCAAGAGCTTTTGATAAAATATACTATCCTTTGCAAAAAATACTACCGATTACTACGTCGCTGCCCTCACCTGTCATGTACTCGTGACATCCTCTCCTGGAGGGCGAGGAGAAACTCTCAGTGCGAATCAGTAGTTCTGATTTATAGATACTTCTCCAACCCCCTCACCTTCATCTCTTTCACTAGACTAGAAATCCTAACCACGTCATCTTTATGCACGACAACAATAGCATCCTTAGTATTCACCACTACCATACCTTTGAGGCCCACTGTCGTTACTATTTTTCCTGGTTCAAAGTTATAGACCAAACTATCTTTTGTTTCAAAATCAACTACGTCACCTTTTATCACATTAGAATCACTACTCTTCTCCAATGCTTCTTTCAGTGCATAGAGCGTGCCCGGGTCACTCCAGCCCATATTGGTTTTGAGGATGACAGCACTCGAAAGATCCACTTTTTCAATAATAGCATTGTCAAAAGACAGTTTTTCACAAGTTTCATATTTCCCTTTCGTCACACATTTGTAAATTTCTGGAGCCAGTTTTTTATAGCAATCATGCAAAAATTCCACTGAAGTAATAAAGTAACCTGGATTCCAATAATATTCGCCCGATTTAAACATCTGATCACAAAGGGCTTTTTCTGGTTTATACTTCCAACCTTCAAAACCAAAATAATCACGCTTCCCAATTTCACCTTTTTGATCGCCCACCTTCATCCAACCCAAATTATTATTAGCAAAACGAGGACGCTCAGCAATAAACACAAAGCGATCCGCTTGTTGTTCGATCAGTTTTTCTCCAGCTTTCAAGGCTTTTGTAAACTCACTAACCCGATCCATCAAATGATCCGCCCAGACAATTGCCATTGAACCACGGTGTCCCATTTTGACTAGTTGGTTAACTGCAAAGCAAACTGCCGGACCATTATCTCTCCGCGCCGGTTCGAGGAAAATATTCGCTTTTGGCAGTCCCGGGAGTTGCTTGCGAATCATTTTCTGATAGGCCGGCATAGTTTGGATGAAAATATTTTTTGCGCCAAAAGCTGGGGCCACTCTGTCATAGGCTAATTGCAATGTGGATTTTCCCTTAAAAATCTTATCGAACTGCTTTGGCGAATTCTCTCGAGACAACGGCCACATTCTCGTGCTAACTCCTCCGGCTGAGATAACTATTTTCATATTATTGTTTTAATTTTTATTAATTATCCTCCTTATTACCCCTTAATTAAACCATACCCCCCGAAAAAACAAAAGGTGACCTTTTTTGACCAGCACCATATTGGCTATTCCAAGCCAAAAAACAGCCAAAAATGACCATTTTGCACTTGACTAAAGATGAGGGGCGTGCTAATCTCAAATGAGTTATTGAGCTGAAATTAGGCGCAAAATAAAAAATGACTAATTTATAAAAATTTATTAAATTTTCAAAAAAATGCTAAAAATTATTAATATTACTGAGATCGTCATCGCTATCCTGCTTATTATCTCCATTTTATTGCAAAATCGAGGCGCAGGACTATCTGGAGCATTTGGTGGTGGATTCGAAGGTTACTACACAAGACGAGGATTTGAGAGATTTTTGGTTTATTTTTCCATTTTTCTTTCAACGGCCTTCATTATTTTAGCTATTATTAATTTGATTTTGTCTAACAAGTTAAGTTAAAAATATTAGTATCCCAACCGAAAATTGCAAATGGCTCTCACCGAAATGCATTTCCAAGCTCTATAGAGTCAGCAGCTTTAAAGAAAAGACGCTTCTCTCTTTTTTAGTTTTACTTTTTATTACCTCCTTGGGTTACTGGGGAGTTTCTTCCTATTATTCCCATACCACTGCGTTGCCCAATTATGGCAGTGAGTACATTGAAGGTAGCGTGGGACAACCACAACATATAAATCCTTTGCTGTCCGCATCCAATGATGTCGACGCTGATATTGCCAAAATAATCTATAACGGACTTCTTAAATATGATGGGAAAGGCGCACTTATCCCCGACCTCGCCGAAAGCTATGAAATCAGCGAGGACAAAACTACCTATACCTTCCATTTGAAAAAAAATGTCACTTGGCATGATGGCACAACATTTTCCGCTCGTGATGTGCTCTTCACCTTCAATTTAATCACTGATCCATCTTACAAGAGCCCCCTGCGTTCCAACTGGCAGGGCGTGACCGCTAACCTAGTGGATGATTCTGTAATCACTTTTGTCACTAGTCCCTATGCTGGCTTTCTTAATAACGTCACCTTTGGAATCCTTCCTCAACACATCTGGGATGATGTAAAGCCAGATAATTTCCCCCTCGCTCAGCTAAACCTAGAACCAATCGGTACGGGACCTTTTAAATATAGTAGTCCTTTTCAAAAAGATTCCAAGGGCAATATCCTTTCCTATAAACTCGTCGCCAATCCAAACTATTTTGAAGGAAAGCCATATCTATCTAAAATCACTTTTAATTTTTACACGGATGAAGTGTCCGCTCTTGATGCCTATAATCGCAAAGAAATCATGGGAATGAATGGCATTTCTTCTCAGAAGATATCCGAGATTAAAAATCAAAAAAGTTCCCTCTTGCATTCTTTTTCCATTCCCAGATATTCTGCAGTATTTTTAAATCAAAGCAAGAGTTTGCCTCTAGCTGAGGATAAGGTTAGAGAAGCACTAAACTATGCCACCGACCGAGATGAATTGGTAAAAATCGTATTGAACGGAAAAGGCTCCCAAATTTATTCGCCAATCCTACCGGGAATGATTGGCTATTTGGCTGACTTGGGAAAAGTTAACTACGACTCCGAAAAAGCCAAAAAACTGCTTGATGACGCCGGTTGGAAAATGTCTGATGACGGATTTCGCAAAAAGAATGACCAGTTGCTAGAGATAAGCCTAGCCACAACAGATTGGGATGAATTCTCCAAGAGCGCGGAGGTTCTCAAGACTCAGTGGGCAAAAATTGGCCTCAAAGTCAACATCAATAGCCTTTCTGTTTCAGACATTCAACAAAACTATATCCGCCCAAGAGAATATGAAGCTCTACTCTTCGGACAAGTCCTGGGAGCTGAACCAGACCTTTATTCCTTCTGGCATTCAGCCCAGAAAAAAGACCCAGGATTAAACCTAGCTCTTTTTGGTGATAGCGACACCGATAAATTAGTTGAAGATGCTCGCGTCGAATTTGACAGAGAAAAAAGAGCAAATTTCTATGTAGATTTTCAAAAAAAGCTAGTAGAAGAAGTTCCCGCCATTTTCCTCTGTTCGCCTGAATACATCTACCCAGTCAACAAAAAAGTTCAAGGTATTGATGCTACAAATCTTGTCGCTCCTGCTGAACGCTTCTCGAATGTCTCAAAATGGTTTATCAATACAAAGCGGTTTTGGAAATAATTATTTTTTAAAATAAATAATATGCCAAGAACAAACAAAATTGACAAAGAAAATTTACGTCAAGTCATTATCGACTGCCCCAAGCAGTTCGCTGGAGGATTTCGTCTTGCGAAAAATATTAATTTGAAAAAACAAAAATTCACCACAATATGCGTTTCCGGTATGGGCGGGTCTTCTTTCCCAACTGACCTATTGCGCACCTACATTGACCATCTCTATGAAGGTAATCCGAAAAGCAACCAACCGTTAGAAGTAATTCAAAACAGATCATACGCACTTCCCAAAAAAACACTGAAAAATTGCCTACATATTTTTTCCTCTTACTCCGGAAACACAGAAGAGACTATATCCGCTCTTAATGAAGCAATTGCACTAAACCTCCCGTCAGTCGGTCTTATGCATGGCGGAAAATTACAAGAGCTCTGTGTGAAAAATGATATTCCGCATGTCGTTCTTCCCTCAGTCAGTCAACCGCGCTATGCTAGCGGATATTTTTTCTCAATCAGCTTACAAATATTAGCTAATCTCGAACTGATTGAAGATAAGTCCAAGGAAATCAATCGCCTGACCAAAAAACTCGATGGACTAGTTCTAGCATTGGAAGCGCCGGGCAAAGCTTTGGCAAAAAAATTGACCGGGAAAACTCCCATCATCCACACAACAGACAGATATAAGTCGGTCGCTTTGATTTGTAAAATAAAAATTAATGAGAATGCTAAAACACCCTGTTTTTGGAATTTCTATCCTGAACTTAATCACAATGAAATGGTTGGCTATACCTTGCCCCAAGGAAAATTTCATATCGTGACATTAATTGATCCAACTGGCAATCCACGCATTCTAAGAAGAATGCAAATAACTGCTCCGCTTTTGAAAGCCAAAGGCATTGAAACAACTTTTTTTGAAATGCCCGGCTCTGACTTATTTACAAAGATGTTTGGCACATTACTCTTCATTGATTGGGTATCGTATTATTTGGCCTTAAACTATGGCCAAGACCCAACACCAGTCGATATGGTGGAAGACTTAAAAAAAGCACTAGCCTAGAGAAAAAACGACCGCACTTTTCGAAAGTGCGGTTTTTTTGTGAGCTATGATATAATAGATATAAGTTAATTAACCATTAATCATAAAAAACATGATAGTAAACTCAAATATTTTTCGCGGTTATGACCTGCGAGGAATAGTCGACAAAGATCTTAGTCCGGAAATCGCCGAGCACCTTGGAAAGGCGCACGGAACTTACATGAAAAGACAAGGCGTGACCAAGGCAGTGGTTGGACGTGATTGTCGATTCACTAGCGCGGAATATAGCGAAGCGTTGATTCGTGGATTCAGTTGGGCTGGCGTGGACACAATCAACATTGGAATGTGCTTGGTTGGAACTTTTTATTGGGCACAATATTATCTCAACTCCCCTGGTGGCGCATTTGTCACTGCTTCGCATAATCCGGCGGAATACAATGGATTCAAGTTTGCGATTGATTTTTCCGAGACATTGGTCAGTGAAAGCATTCAGGAAATCCGCCGAATGGTTGAGGAGGAAGATTATGAGAAAAGCGCAACGCCAGGAAAAATCGAAAAACAAGATATTGGCGAGGCTTACTTTCAAGACTTGAACAAGCGATTGCCAATCACAAAAAAATTCAAAATTGTTGTCGATCCAAGCAATTCCACTGCCGGAGCAATCGTGCCGGAATTTTTGCGAAAAATTGGTTGCGACGTGGTGGAAAAAAATTGCAACATTGATCCATCCTTTCCCCTGGGTACGCCTGATCCGACGGAAAGCATTGTGGCCGGAAGAGTGAGTAAGGAAGTCTTAGAAGAAAAAGCCGACATCGGATTTTCCTATGACGCTGATGGCGATCGCATCGGCATTGTTGATGACAAAGGTGGAATCATTTGGAATGATGTGCTCGTGGCCATCTTTGCCACCGATGTTTTGCACACGCATCCGGGAGAAAAAATAATGTACAACACACTTTGCTCTAAAGTCGTAGAAGATACAATTCTGGCTAATAACGGAGTACCTTTTATGTGGCGAACTGGCCATTCATTTCTCAAGAAAAAAAATCAAGAAGTGAAAGCAGCTTTCATCGGAGAACTTTCCGGCCACTTTTTCTTCTCAACTGATTTCTATAACCATGATGATGGAATATATTCAACACTACGCCTCCTCGCCTATCTCTCGCGAACCAATCAATCGCTTTCAGAAGTAGTCTCGAAATTACCAAAATATATTTCCAGCCCGGAAATAAAACTCGGTTGTGCAGATGATAAAAAAGTGGCTTTTATTGAAAAAATTAGCGCAATTCTTCTTACGGATTACCCGGATGCAAAAGTGATTTCAGACGAGAGGGCTGGTGACGGTGTACGACTGGATTTGGAAGACGGGATGTTCGTCGTTCGCTATTCGCAAAACGGACCATACCTCACTGTGAAATTTGAAGCCCAAAAACAATCAAGATATGATGAGCTGAAAAATTATCTGAACAAACTACTCCGCTCTCAGGAAGAAATAGACTGGAGCTATGGGGTTAATGTGGAGAGTTTAAATTAAAGCTTTAAGAAGCACTAAAAAAGAGCCGCAAGGCTCTTTTCTAATTCTCCTAATTCTACCTACGAACAGATTCTCTTACAAGGAATGCACTCAGAATAAAGATTGTTTGAAATTATTTTTTTATCTTATAAACTAAAATATTTTTATAACTATCAACGAGCTCCAAGCGATCGGGACTGAATGACTGATCGATACTGCGTTTATTGGTAAGCGGCGTATTGGAGATGATAACGGCATTGGGGTCGCTGGCAATAACATTAAGACTCTCAACTCGCCGGAGATCTGGTCCGATAGCCGCCCAATAGCTTGGGTCATATGCTGGCCAATCAACGTTATACAAATATAGCCTTTCTTCACCTAAATAATATCTGGCAATAACGTAGTCAAAAGAAGTGAGAATATAAAAATTGTTTTTCTTATATTTTGTCGAATTTTCTTTCAGTACATTCCAACCAGTAGAAAATCCCAAGTGTGCTGCAAAACCCAAAAGGACGCTGTAAAGCGCAAGTGTGGCAAAAACGTAGCGCCAGCGGATTTGAGAAAGCCAAACGCCCAAAAGAGTGAAAATGAAATATGCGCCGGGCACAAGATAGCGAGAAACAAAATAGTGCTTACCGTAGAGGGAAAGTGCGTAAACAATCCCAAAAAATCCAAAAGAAAAAACCAAAAGAATGGCCGTATTCTTTCTGTCCTTGGCAAACAAGAAAACAATAATCCCGGTAAGAAAAACCGTGAGCCCGCTTAAAACTGAGGTCTGCTGGATATAATGAAAGAAGTTGGGGTTAGGCATGCCAGAAGACATCTCTCCAAGCGGTGTCCCAAAAAGAAACATTTGTATATTCCAAAAAATATCACCCAGATTAGCCGGGCGAACCCATTTAAGATTATCCCCGAGATCAGTGATATGACGATAGAATTTTTCAATCCAAAAGGAGAATACTAAAAAAGCCGAAGCGTAACCAAAAAGAATCCCGGTTGTGGGAATCAATATGTTGATACTTTTGAAATTAAACTTATGACCATAAGTAATTTCATTAAAAATATTCCACACTAAGTAAGCCAGATAAAATGTGACGGAAAAGACGATGCCCATGTAATGCGTCAAACAAGCACAGCCCAAAAACACTCCCCAGAGGATATAGTTTTTTGCCTGATTCGTTTTTAGCGCCTTCAGGAAGAAATAGGCTGCCATGATGAGGAAAAAAGAAAGCATGGAATACATACGAGCCTCTTGCGAATATTGAATTGCGAAAGGAGAGATTGCCACCACAAAAGCAGCAAAGAGTCCAGCGCGCTTATCATAGAGCTCTTTTGCGAAAAGATAGACCGCCCACACAGAGAAAACGCCCAAAATAGCAGAAAAAAAGCGGATACCAAAGACGCTATAGCCAAAAAAGGCAGAAAATATTTTCAAACAAATATAGTACAGCGGTGGATGAATATCATTGATGATCATCTGAATCATGTCAGAAAATTTTTCTTTGACAGCAACACCAGTAAAGGCCTCATCATACCAAAAATCACGCAAAGCAATTTGATATAAACGGAGAGCTGAGGCTAGAATCAAAATAAGCCAAAGATAGTATGGATCCAAAAAGTTACTAAATTTTTTTACTTTTTCCGAAAAATTCATTTTTGGCATAATCGGCATTCTTGATAAATTTGATTAATAGCCCACCCCCAACTTCTGTCTCATCTAAACAGACAACTGCGATCCTCATGACTAAACCATTCTAGCAATAAATAATCATTTAGACTATAAACCCAATTTTCTTTTTCACTTCATCCAGCTTCTTTTTCGCCAATGGGCGCACTTTTTTGGCGCCATCTTCCAGGATGGCCAAAACTTTTTCATCACTCAACTCCCCCATTTTCTTTTGAAACGGCTCGAGGAATTTGATGATAACTTCGGCTAATTCAGTCTTAAAATCAGAATACTTCTTGCCGGCAAAAAGTTTCTCCACATCTTTCGGCGACTTATTATCGAGAAGACTATAAATGTTAATCAGATTTTTGAGCGCCGGTTTATCCTCCTGATACACAACCTCGCTGCCAGAATCCGTCACCGCTTTTTTGATTTTCTTTCTTACTGTTTCGGCGTCATCATTAATTGCGATATAGTTATATTCCGACTTGGCAGATTTAGACATTTTTTTCATTGGATCGTCGAGACCCATAATGTTCTCGCTTTCTGGTTTTGTGTAGGCTTCAGGAATGATAAACGTTTCGCCGAATTTATGATTGAATCTTTGCGCCAAAGTCCGCGCTAGTTCGATGTGCTGTTTTTGATCTTTGCCCACTGGAACTAATTGCGTGTCATAGAGGACAATATCAGCGGCCATGAGGACTGGATAATCAAAGAGACCAACACTTGAGCTTTCCTTGTTGTCCTTTGCGCTTTTATCTTTAAACTGAGTCATTTTTTCCAGCTCTGGAATTTTCGTAATTGTATTCAAAATCCACCCCAACTCCGCATGTTCGCAAATATGTGACTGAATAAAAATGGCACATTTTTTTGGATCGATGCCGGCTGCCAGATAAATTTTAGCGATTTCAATTGTGCGGCGGCGCAGCGTTTCCGGATCTTGCGGAACAGTAATAGCGTGCATATCCACGACACAAAAAATTGAATCATACTCATCTTGCAACTTGACCCAATTTTGAATTGCGCCAAGATAGTTTCCAATGTGGAGGTTGCCAGACGGCTGAATGCCAGAAAAAATGCGTTTTTTCATAATAAATTATAATTAGTTTCTTAATCTTTATTTAGCAACTTCCCAAAAATTTGCATCCGTCAGTATTACAAATTGCATTTTGAGGACCATTGCAAGCAGTGAAATTTTTGCAATTAACAGTTATATCCCAATTCAAATCAGCCCCATTTTTTACAACCCACTTTGCGTCATAAGCATTTGAGCCACAAGCTCCAATAGTCGGCCAGCTAAGATCTTCGCCCTCACAAATCTTATCACCACCATTTCCTGATATAATTTGTTTCTTGTTCTTTGCGCAAGTTTTTGCACCCTCGACCACATAAGTCATCAACGATCTTACTAGTGCATCATTAGCCCTATTTCTATTCCGCTCCATTTCCTCCGGAGATCCTGTATTTGCATTTGGTTGATTTGTTTTTGGCTGTGCTGGTTTTTGCACCGCCAGTCCTGATGTCGACGGAGTCTGACTCACTTGTTGTTTTCCACATCCAGCCAAAAAAATTATTCCTAAAAGCACTGCGCTTGTTTTGATTATTTTTTGCATATTATTTTATAAAAAGTATTATTTAACAACTTCATCAAAATCATTATTGAGACTTTTTGAGTTACCGAGGATTCCTCGAATATTCGATCTTCTTCTAATCTTACCGCTTGTTTTATATATAATTATTTGCGATTATTGTTCTAGCATGAAATAATCTAACTCAGAATGATCTATTTTGTGAAAAAATAATTTTTAATCAACCATGACATTACATCTTTGCGGGGAATTTTTAACATCTTTCGGGCAACATGAATATTGTGCTTTAATCTTTCCACCAGCATATTTCCAAAAGCAATCAGCTTTAGCCTCACAATCACCTTTAGATGAAATATCGCATTTATCGGCTAACTCTATGGATAAAGAAGACAGACACCAATCAGCTTCATTCAAAAGATAGCATAATTTTTTATCTTTTCTTTGAACGGCAATCTGTTTAATGCACCACTGCTTTTCATAATCAATTGCAATAGTTTGACATAATTCTAGATTATTTTCTCGGATAGCCTTTTGCTTGATGCATTGACTCTTGATGTTTGCAGTCACGCCTCCTCCGGAATAATCAATAAACTCATCACATTTACCTTCATCAAATGCTTGTTGCTCAGATGTTCCAAAAATTGGTTGTTGAGTAGCTGGCATCTGCTGTGTCGGCTCTTGCGCTACTGCAGGTTTGCACCCATAAGTTGAGCAACCGTCACTGTCATTTCCTATAACAATAATATCACCCACTCCACCAGGACAAAAACTTGGTGGTGGAAAATTTTGACATTGTTTTGCCACGTCTATTTGATTAGTCGCAGACTGATTTACAGTTGCAACTGGCACCACTGACTGAGTCTGACTCACCAACCGCTTTCCGCATCCAGCCAAGAAAACTATTGCCAGAAGCACTGCGCTTATTTTGATTATTTTTTGCATAATATTTCTTAAAAAATATATAAGCTTATGAATTATTTTCTCCGTAATAATTTTATCGCAATAATCAAAATAACGACCTGAATAATTACGCATACGCCAGTCGTTAATGCCAAGCAAAAAGCCCCCACGCTGCCCCAGTCTAAAGCGAAATACAATGTTCCTAAGTAAAGTATTGGGCTAATCAGAGTTAAACCAGATATCCACAACGCAATTTTCTCAATCTTTTTTGCAAGAATAATAAAAAACATTACAAAATTAAACATTAAGTATAGCGCTTGTGGTAAGCTAACTGTCATACTGAAAGCATGCCCTGACAGAAAACCCAGAATTGAAATAATCGCGAAAACAATTACTACCCACGAATACCAGTCATAAATTCTTTTTTCACCTTCTGGCGCATTGGCAGTCACGACGCCGACGCTTTCATTTTCCATAAATTTTCGTTTAATTCTGACCAAGTCACAATAACATTTTAGCCCATTTTCCAGTTTCAAGCAATTCTTAGCCTGAAACACAAAGACGCCCTCGCCTGGGCGAGGGCGTCTTTGTGACATCAAAACAAAAGTCCCGCTCAAGCGGGGCTTCTGTCAAATACTATTCGTATATTCGTACCAATTCGTAATTCGTAGAGAATTCTAGACTTCAATAATCACCGGCAAAACCATTGGACGTCTTTGGGTTTGCTGAAAAAGATAGAGTCCAACCACCTCACGAATATTATCCTCGATAAACTTCTTTTCGGGAGAAGTTTTTTTGGACGTTGTGTCTTTGATGGCTTTTTGCACTCGCCGCTTGGTTTCATTAATCAGATCAAAGTTGTCTTTGACGTAGATGAAACCACGGGATGTGATTTGGATATTGCCCACCACTTCTTTCTTCTTACTGTCCAAAATGACAGTGATGACAAACATGCCATCAGCACTGAGCACTTGGCGGTCACGAATGACCACTTGTCCCACGTCGCCCACGCCCAGTCCGTCAACCATAACGTAACTTGTATCAACTTTTTTTGGCAAAAGCTTGGCACCGCCTTTTTGCACCTCAAGCACGTGCCCATTATCCATAACGAAAATATTTTCCTTACGAAAGCCGATTCGCACCGCTAATTTTTCTGCTTCTTTTAGCATATAGTGATTAGCATAGACCGGGATGAAAAAGTCAGGTCGCACTTGACGAAGTAACTCCTGAATGTCCATTGCGCTACAATGTCCGCTAGTGTGCACATCCATAATATCGCTATGGATGACATTGTCACATTTACGATAAAGATTATCTTTTAAGCGCTGAATCGTTCTTTCATTGCCCGGAATGACCGAAGAGGAAAAAACGATCGTATCATTTTTCTTAACTTTGATGAACCTGTGATTATCCGTAATGATCCGAGAAAGCACAGCGTTACCTTCGCCTTGCGCTCCAGTACAAACAATGACAACTTTGTTCTCTGGATATTTATGCAAGTCATTAACCGTAATCAATGTTTCTTTATGCATCTTGATGTAACCAAGTTCTTTGGCAATATCAATATTCATTTTCATGCTATAGCCATCAAGGGCAACTTTCTTGCCAATCTTTTCAGCATACTCCAAAATGTGACCGATTCTCCTGATTTGTGAAGAAAAAGTACCGATAATAATCTTACCTGTCGCTTCACTCATCAATTTTTCCAAATTGTGATACATCTCTTCTTCTGTCGTACGAGATGGATTGGTCACGATAGCGCCAAGGCTCTCCAGCATTAGAATACGTGGACTAGGCAACTTAGATAGATGACTATAATCCACAAGTCTCTTGCCATCTGGAGTTTTTTCCATTGTCCAGTCCCCAGGATGGATCACTGTTCCATCTGGAGTCTTAATGATTACACCAACGGCGTCCATGATAGAATGCTCCACTTCAAAAAAATCAATTTCAAATTTTCCTAGGCGAAGCTTGTCTTCAACCGATTTCACACGGATAGTTTTCAAATTTTGAGCTGAACCCTTTTCAAAGTCTTCTAATTTTTTCTTCACCATCGCAAGCGTCATATCTCGCCCAATGATTGGTGGATAACCCAATTGACGAAGTAGGATTGGCGCAGCGCCGATGTGGTCTAAATGACCATGGCTCAAAATCACGCCACGAATATTTTTTTCCTTACCCTTGAGATAACTGATATTAGGAATGATATAATCAATCCCTGGCATATCCTCTTCCGGGAACATCATTCCCATATCAAGAATGACAATATCACCGCCATATTCAAATAGCGTCATATTGCGACCAACCTCTTCTTGACCTCCTAGAGGAATAATCCTCAAGGATCCCTTAGCGCTTCCCGAATGAGCTTGAATCGGCATCGGGGTCCGACTTGGTTTTTGTTTTGTCCTCGCTAAACCATCGAGGTTTTTTGGTATCGTAAAACTGTTTGGACGCACCAAACCAGCTGACGATACATTGGTTGTTTTTTTAAACATACTTTTTAAAAAAATTAAAGATACCAATAAAAGATGGTTATCTCGAATAAAAGCGACTTCGCGCTTTTTTATTTAAAGAAATTAATTAAACAGCGTTGACCCTGAAAAAACTCCAGGCTCTTTTTCTGTCAAAAGCTACAAATAAAATAATAAGCTCATCTGCCGTAGCAAAGGCAAAAGAGAAATTTGATAATAAAAGAAATAGAATAAATTGACTAAAACAAAAGGTTTTCTTCCACTGCTGAAATTATATCATACTATTATACACGTTTCAATGGGATTGTCAATAGAGGGAAGAAATACCTGGTTTCCAAGTCTATTCAAAACAATAGCCGAATACCTCGCCTAAGCGGGCACCCTAATTGAGACTTCACCGTCTGGCAGAGCGTCATAGGGGTTTTTAACCACGGGGTTAAGTTTTACCATTTTTTCAAAACTACAACGATATTTTTTAGCAACATCCATAAGTGTTAAGGGATTTTTCTTCTTATCTCTAATCAAAATTTCCTGCTTCGACATTACTGCCTCCAGGCCATTTTTCGCCACAATTTCTGCCGAAGAAACACCAAACTTCTTAGCCAGTATTAGGAGGTCTTCTTTCTTGCCCACCTTATGCCGAAAAAATAAATCCACCTGTCTAACTGGAATTTCTCGCCAGCGCGGAAAAGAACTTTTTTGATTCAACGGATCGCGACCAGTTTCTTTTTTCTTTTTTTCGAGAACTTCCCAGATAGCATGCAACTTAGCCGGATAATTGATATTTTGAGAAAATCCACCAATAAATACGTAGAAGGCTTCCCTTCTATTTTCCGGCGTCCCCGGAATAATGACGCGATCGCCAGAGCTGATCTCTTCTTCGTCTTTTGAGTTGTTTAATTTCAGCAACTGCTCTCTGCTTGTATTGTATTTTATTGCGATAGAATCCCAACTGTCACCGCGAGAGGCTTTATGGAAAATCTGCTTGTTGTGCGAGAAATCCACCTTGGCTTTTTCAATCTCCCTTTCTAAATATTTCAGATAGTTCGGATAGCTTATCTCGCGATTATTTTCCACCGCTTCTTTCCTAAATTTCCAGACCATCCCTCCATTATAGCCGGAGATAACTAAACCCCAGTCATTTTCCATCTTGGAATATAGACCCAAAAGACACTGCGCAGCTGCTCTCGCACTTCTCGGCGGATCGCGCCGTTCGTCGTAGTTATATTTTCTCTTCAATCCATATTTTCCCGCGGTTTCAGGAATAATCTGATAGGGACCAACCGCACTTTTCTCAGACTCGTCGTCTAGCTTCCAGTGAGATTCAGGAATGGATAGGTAAAAACATTTTTCAAAATTTTCCCAAAAGATCTTTTTTTCTTCTTGTGACATCTTCTGCCCTGCGACAAATTCAAGGCCCACCGCATAGAATTCTTTCTTGGCCAACGAC
>JBAXPY010000017.1:0-17158 GCA_037132035.1 Candidatus Moraniibacteriota bacterium
AGCTTGCGTCTCTACAAGTTGACACAAAATTAACTAATGATTTGAAAGCGCTGCAAGATCAGGTGACGCTTCTTCAAAAGCAAGCTGATACGTTCACTCAATTCCTCCTCGCTTTTGATATGAATAATATTGATAACTTCGCCAAGAAGAATGCTCCACTCAATACTTTTACTGGACAGTTGGAAGCAGAGGGGATGGTAGCTGGGGCATTTAGTGTGAAGGTGGTCGATGAGAGTGCGGCTACGATTGGAAAGTCTTCTATTTGTCAGTCGGCTAAAGCGCTTAAAAATGGAACTTGCATGCTCTATGGCAGTTCTGATGCACAAATGATGCCAGCTAATGGAAGGAGTGTGACCATTAAAACTACATCAGTCACAGCTAATTCTAAGATATTTGTTACGCCAAAATTAGCGATTACTCAGCCACTCGCCGTGACAAATATTATTCCCGGTGTTAGTTTTAATGTTGAAGTCAAAGATGTTATACTGGAAGATGTTGGTTTTGACTGGTTTATCGTAGAGGAAAAATAATAGAAGTCCTATATTTGACCGGGGTAGCCGAGAAAGTTTGCCAAAAATCGAACTTAGTGATATATTACATAACAGATTAACTATTTTATTTTAAACTATGCCAGTAGCAAGAAAACGCCATACTAAGGCCAGAAGAGACAGAGCCCGAGTGTTCTATAAGTTGAAACCGAAAAATTTGGTAGAATGTACTAATTGCAAAACGCAAATTGAGGCCCATATCGTTTGTAGCAATTGTGGCCAATATAAAGGAAAGGAAGTGCTTGATACCACCAAAAAACTTGCTCGAAAAGCGAAGAAGAAATAAGTACTTTCGCGCCTTTTTCGAAGAGGCGTTTCAATAAACATAATTTACGCGTTTGTCCGGGAAAAGTTCGCATGGTAATTCTTTTTAGCACCCTAAATCTTTTGGTGAACCATAAAGGGAAAACCAAATTGTGGAAATCGTGCTTTTAGAATTTTTTCCGGGCAAATGCGTAAGTTCTATGGAAATAAAAATGGCAAATCGGCACTTATCAAGGTCAATAGCAATGCAATCTCTCTATGAGTGGGATTTTAAGGGTGGAAAGGCGGAAATGATGGCTGAGATCATGAAAAAAAACATCAAGGAATTTGCTCCTGGGATGGATGATAGCTCTTTTGTGGAGCTGTTAGTAAAGACTACTTTGGATAATCAGGACAAGATTGATCCATTAATTGAAAAATGTGCTCCGGAATGGCCGCTTGATCAAGTGACTCTAGTTGACCGTAATATTTTGCGCCTAGGAATTTGTGAACTGCTCTTTGGTAACTATGAGGAAGTGCCTCCAAAGGTGGCAATCAATGAAGCAATTGAACTTGCTAAATCTTTCGGCGGAGAATCGTCTGGACGGTTTGTTAATGGTGTTTTGGGAACAATCTATCGCGAACTGGGCGAGCCAATGAAAGACGATACGACCAAAAAGAAAAGCAAAAAAGTAAGCAAAAATAAAGATGAGGGAGAGGTGGAAAAAGAGAAAATTGATTAATTATTTTTTTAATTTTCAACTCACAATTTTTAATCTTGATTCGTTCAGATTGAAAGCTGCGGATTGAAAATTCTATTTTCATGATCGAAGACCTAGCAAAAAAAGTTGGGGTAAAATTTAATGACCTAGACCTATTGCAACAAGCCGTTACTCATCGATCCTATTTGAACGAACATCGGGATTATAAGCTAGACCACAATGAGCGTTTGGAGTTTTTGGGTGATGCGGTCTTGGAATTGGTTGTGACAGAATATCTCTATAACAACTATCCCAACAATCCGGAAGGCGAGATGACTAACTGGAGAGCGGCTTTGGTAAATGGTGAGATGTTGGCTGTGATTTCCAAAGAAATTGGAGTGGAGGAATATTTGATGATGAGCAGAGGTGAAGCCAAGGATACTGGTCGGGCAAGGCAATATCTTTTGGCCAATGCTTTCGAAGCGATTGCAGGAGCAATTTATCTTGACCAAAAAACTAAGGGCTATAACGCTTGTCGCGATTTTATTCTAAAGCATGTGGTGACAAAGTTGCCCAATATCATTGAAAAAAAACTCTATCTCGATGCCAAGAGTCGTTTCCAAGAAGAAGCGCAGGATCGGGCCGGTCTTACACCGTCTTATCGCGTTTTGGAAGAGACTGGACCTGACCATGACAAAAAATTTGTCGTTGGTGCTTATGTCGGCGAAGAAATGGTAGCAAGAGGAGAGGGACTTTCTAAGCAAGAAGCGCAAAGGAGTGCAGCCGAAAAAGCTTTGGAGGAAAAAGGGTGGTAGCAAATATGCATAAGTCCTAAAATATTTGATATTTTTAGTTTTATGAATTTATCTTTGCCTTTGCACCTATTGATTCATTTCATGTTCAGCCTCCTGGCAGGTCTCATTGCTTGGAGGATCTGGAAGAAGCCGTTTTTAGCGGTTATTTTTGGCGTTATTGGGGGATTCCTTATTGACCTAGATCACTTTATCGATTATTATTTGGCATTTGGTTTCGATTGGAAATGGCAATATTTTGAAAAAGGCAATCAATTCCTAAAATCGGGCAACATCTTTGTTTTATTTCATGCGTGGGAGTATGTCGTTATCTTAATACTGCTTGTATTTATTGTTAAAAATAAATATGCCAGGACAATTCTCCTGAGCTTGACTTTAGGCATTTTTTTTCACCTAGCGACTGATGTTGTTATTGATGATATGCCAGTTAAATCCTATTCCCTGAATTATCGAATAGCACATGATTTCAGAATTGCTCAAATTGTAAAGGCGGAAAATTATGAAAAACATGTAAAAAGAAGAATACAGATGAAATTTGAATAAATATGCAAAACTTACGCGCTTTAAAGATCGTTTTTGGTAAGCGCATGAGTCATAATTCTATGAAAAAGAAAAATATCAACAATAATGGTACGGGAATTAGTCATCACCACCTGATCGAAAGCAAAGTCAAGAAGTTTGCCAGGACGCATAAAAAAATTCTAGTGACAGGTGGTGCGGGGTATATCGGCAGTCATGCAGTTAAATTATTTCTGGAAAAAGGCTATGAAGTAGTGGTTTTTGATAATTTATTTCGTGGTTTCAAAGAGCCAATCCAAATTCTCAAAAAAATTGGCAAACTAGCTTTTATTCAGGGTGATTTGCGAAACAAGGTGGATATTGAAAAAGTTTTTCGCACGCACAAGATTGATTGTGTCTTGCATTTTGCTGCATTTTGCCTGGTGAACGAATCAATGGAAAATCCAGGATTATATTTTGAGAATAATGTTTATGGCAGTCTCAATCTCTTTGAGGCGATGAAAAAATTTAAGGTGGGAAAGATCATTTTTTCTTCAACTTGCGCGACATATGGTGAGACAAAATATCTCCCAGTAGATGAAAAACATCCGCAAAATCCAGTCAATCCCTACGGAGAGTCAAAACTTTTAGTCGAAAAAATGCTTCCTTGGTACGACGCATTTGGCTTGCGCTATGTGATTTTGCGCTATTTTAATATTTGCGGTGCAGCTACGTCGGGCATAATCGGAGATAGCAAAAAACCTTCACAACTTTTAATGCAAAATGCGGTGCGTGGGGCGATGGGAATTGAGCCGTTCGCTTTTACTTGCGCTAAGGTAAAAACGCCAGACGAAACACCAATCCGTGACTATATTGACGTGGAAGATTTGGTTGAGGCGCATTTTGCGGCTTATGAATTTTTGAGAGTTGGTGGAAAAAGCGACGTGTTTAATCTGGGAAATGGTAAGGGCTATTCCGTGAAAGAAATCGTCAGTGAGGTGGAGCAGAACTTTGGGGTAAAATTGAAAAAGGTAAAGGCGCCAGCGCGAAAAGGGGAGTATGCTAAGATTTTTGCTAATCCCAAAAAAGCACAAAGAATACTCAAATGGCGACCACGAAAGAGCATCTCAGATAGCGTGGAAAGTTTGAAAAAATGGTATGACGGGCATCCCGATGGGTATGAGAAATAGTTTTTGATTATTCCGATTTGGTGTATAGCGTGCGCCGTCAAAAAATGCCAGTAGCATTCTACATGCTAATCTATGTATCTTTGACTCACCTTGATTATGGTGCAAGATTTTTGCAACAATTTTTATTTGCAAAAAATTTAATTAAGCGAGGAACTTTTACTATTGTTGCTTGAAAAAATAGTCGCTAAAAATGACATAAAAATGGTGGCAATAGGCGAGATTGCTTGGTTTTGCTCTGGTGTGCTAGAATAAAAAAAGTGGAAGAGTTTGATTGGAAAAAAGTATTTGAAAATAATTTAACCAGATTGATTTGGAAAATAATGAAAATTTCTTTTATTATCCCGTGCTATAACTGTGAAAAAACTCTTAGTGATACCGTCTCTTCAATTTTGGAACTGAAACTTTTGGAATTTGAGATTTGCATGGTGGATGATGGTTCAAAAGATGGCACTTATAATCTTTTGAAATCGTACGCTAAAAAACATCCGAAAGTGGTTAGGATTGGCAAGAATCCACAAAATCGCGGTGGTGGATTTACGCGAAACGAATGTGCGAAACTAGCGAGCGCGGATTGGTTTTTTCTCATTGACTCGGATAATTATCTAGATAAAAAATCTTTTCAAAAATTGCTATCCGCTGTGACTGAGAAAGACAATTTGATTACTTTTCAAAATATTTGTTTTTTCTATGACTTTTTGGGCCTGGATTTGTACTATAAAACTTGGTCGTTTCTCAAAAGCAAAATGGTTTTTGATGATTTACGTCGCACAGCCTATCACCCCGTGGTTGATGGAAACTATCTTTTTCGTCGTTCGGTTTTTGAAAAAGTTGATGGCTATGAAACGGAATTTGGCGCTTTGGAATCCTGGTCTTTCGGCTATAAGGCATTCCTTTCGGGCTATGAGTTTAAAATTGTAACTGGCACGAGATACTATCATCGCGTAGACGGAAAGTCGTATTGGTCACGAGAAGTGAAAAACAATAGTAATAATATGAAAAAACTATTGCTGAAATTTCCCAGCAAATTCACTCCAGAGGAGATTGCGGCTATTGGGGCGTCTGAAGATACACAAAAAACCATCCTAACTTTGCCAAACGATTTTGTGACAGAGAAAGTGAACTGGTTTTTCCGGCTGCTTCTCAGGACCTACTATTTATTCCACTAGATGGATCGGGCTGCTCCTAAAATTGGTTGAATTTAGGAGAATATGGTAAAATAGGGAGTAATCTATAATAATAAATGCAATGCAAAAAACAGCATTAATCACTGGAATAACCGGCCAAGATGGGTCCTATTTGGCAGAACTGCTTTTGGAAAAAGGCTACGCGGTGCATGGGATCATTCGCCGCGCGTCCACTTTCAACACTAAAAGAATCGATCATCTCTATCGAGATCCACACATCAATGGGGTGCGTCTTTTTTTGCATTATGGTGATCTTTCTGATGGTAGTAACATCTCTAGGATTATCGAAAAAGTAAAGCCGGATGAAATATATAATTTGGCAGCGCAAAGTCATGTGCGGGTCAGTTTTGATATCCCAGAATACACAGGAGATGTGACAGGGCTGGGAACAATTCGACTTTTGGATGCCATCAAAGAATCAGGAATAAAAACAAAATTCTACCAAGCATCAAGCAGTGAATTATTTGGCAAAGTGCAAGAAGTGCCACAGCGAGAAACTACGCCGTTTTATCCGCGTTCGCCATATGCTTGTGCCAAAATCTATTCCTATTGGATTACAGTTAATTATCGTGAAAGCTATGGACTGTTTGCTTGCAATGGGATTCTTTTTAATCATGAGTCTCCTAGACGGGGAGAAACTTTTGTGACGAGAAAAATCACGCGAGGACTGGCTCGAATAAAGCTGGGCTTGGAGGAGAAGCTCTATTTGGGAAATATTAATGCCAAAAGAGATTGGGGTTATGCTAAAGACTATGTCGAAGGGATGTGGCGAATGCTTCAGCAAGAAAAGCCAGATGATTTTGTTCTGGCAACGGGAGAAACACACACCGTGCGAGAGTTTATCGAGGAAACTTGCAAATGCCTGGGTTTTGATTTAGCTTGGACTGGAGAGGGCATAGCAGAAAAAGGCATTGATCAAAAAAGCGGGAAAGTGATTATCGAAATTGATCCAAAATATTTTCGACCGGCCGAAGTGGATCTTTTAATTGGGGATCCGACGAAAGCCAAAACCAAACTTGGCTGGACAGCGACGACTAAGTTTAGTGAACTAGTTAGTCTTATGGCTGAAGTGGACCTCAAAGAGGAATCTATGTTAAATAGATAAAACATTATGGAAAAAAACGCAAAAATTTTTATTGCCGGGCACAAAGGTCTTGTTGGCTCCGCGCTTATTAGAAAACTTTCCGCGGACGGTTTTTCAAATCTAATCTTAAGAGAACGCGCAGAGCTTAATCTTCTGGACAAGAAAGCCGTGGAAAGTTTTTTTGAAATGGAAAAACCGAACTATGTTTTTTTGGCTGCGGCCAAAGTTGGGGGGATTATGGCGAATAAGTTGAAAAAAGCTGATTTTATCTACGAAAATTTAGAAATTCAAAATAATGTGATTCACTCAGCCTGGAAATTTGGCGTCAAAAAGTTACTTTTCCTTGGCTCATCTTGCATCTATCCCAAAAATTGTCCCCAACCAATCAGAGAGGAATATTTGATGTCCGGTTATCTAGAAGAAACCAACGCTGCCTATGCGGTTGCCAAAATTGCTGGCATTAAAATGTGTCAGAGTTTCAATGAGCAGTATGACACTAACTTCATCTCTGTTATGCCGACTAATCTTTATGGCGAAAATGATAATTTTGATTTGGAATCGAGTCATGTTCTTCCAGCGCTGATTCGTAAATTCTATGAAGCGAAGAAGGAAAACAAAAAAGAAATCATTCTTTGGGGCACCGGAGAACCGTTACGTGAATTTTTGCATGTCGATGATTTGGCCGATGCTTGCGTCTTTTTGATGCATAATTATGACGGTTCTGAGATTGTTAATATCGGCACGGGAGAGGATTTAAGTATTAAAGAATTGGCGCAAAAGATTCAAAAACTGATTGGATTTGACGGCAAGCTTATTTGGGATGTCGAAAAGCCAGATGGGACTCCCAGAAAGCTCTTGGACGTGACAAAACTCAATGCGCTTGATTGGAAACACCGAATCGATTTAGACGCCGGACTCGAAATGACGATAGCTTGGTTTGGAGAAAATTATGCCAAAATTGGCAAAGAAAAAGCGGAGTCATTTTTGATTTGAATGAGATGTGATAAGATAAAGATAGTATAATGATTGACAAAAGGTAAAATAGCTTATGACTGAAATAGAAAGTAAAAAAAATTATTATTTTTTCATTGGAACGGTCGCGGAACTGATAAAGCTTTTTCCGGTAATGCAAGAGATGGAAAGGCGCGCTATTCAGTATAAAATAATTGCTTCCGGGCAAAATGATATAAAGAATTCTGGCATATTTGAGTCGATACAAAAAACAGATATTGACATTAAAGTTGGAAGCGGGAAAATCAGAAAAAGTGTCAGCGGATTGTTTTTTTGGTTTATCAAAACTTTTGTAAAATCTTTTCGTGTTATCAGAAATAGTGTGGACAAAACGGAGAATAACTACTTGATAATTCACGGTGATACCGTTTCGACCATGATGGGAGCAATTCTTGGTAAAATTCTCAAATTTAAAGTTTTTCACATTGAAGCGGGGTTAAGATCTTTTAATTTTCTTGAACCATTTCCAGAGGAGATTGATCGAGTGGTTACGTCCAGACTAGCTGATTTTCATTTTTGTCCCAATGCTTGGGCGATGGGGAATTTGAAAAAGAGAAAAGGAGAAAAGATTAATACTTTTAACAATACTTTGATTGACAGTCTCGGGTATGCCCTAAACCAGAATGTTGACTCCAAGCTGATGACCACGCTTGGGGGAAATAAATATTGCCTATTTGTTTGCCACAGACAAGAAAATGTTTCCAATCGAGAGCTGCTGGAGCTGTTGGTTGATAAAATAGACGAAACAGCAAAAAGCATCCAGTGCATTTTCATCTTGCATGAGATAACAAGAATCGCGCTTGAGGAGTTTGGCTTGATGACAAAATTAGAGCACAATAAAAATATTTTGCTTGTAGCTAGGGTGCCCTATTTTGAGCTGATGCATATTCTTAAGGGTGCGGAGTTCATGGTGACCGATGGTGGTAGCAATCAAGAAGAGTGTTATTATCTGGGGGTACCAACATTAGTGCTCAGAAAGCGGACAGAGAGAAATGAGGGGCTGGGCAAGAATGTCATCTTAAGTAAGAATGATTTTAAGGTCGTGAGTGATTTTATCAAAAACTATAGAAAATTCAAAACAGATCCTGTCGAAATAGCGGGTAGTCCTAGCCGAATAATTATTGATTACCTGGAAAACTATGGAAAATAATAACGTGCTTGTCTCAATAATAATGCCCACTTTGAATTCCGAGAGAACGATTAGGATGTCCCTGGAATCCATCAGAAAACAGCATTTTGATCAGGATTTGATTGAGATATTGGTTCTTGATGGTGGCTCGTCAGATAAAACAGTGGAAATTGCCAAAGAGTTCGGTTGTGTCGTTATGAAAAACGAAAAAAAACTTCCAGAATACGCGAAACATATTGGGATCTTGAGTGCAAAAGGCCGCTACGTCATCTTTTTTGATTCTGACGAAGTTTTCACTAATATGGATGCGATAAGGAATAGAGTGGATATATTTCAAGAGGAAAAGGCTAAGATAATTTTCACTGGGGGGTATATTAAGCCAAAAGGAGCGCACTATATCAATGATTATATAAATAATTTTTCTGACCCATTTTCGTATTTTATGTATGGCACATCATCTGGCTTTCAGTATTATCTGAAATCAATGCTAGCAGCCTATGGGCACCATGCTATTCGGGAAAAATATGCTGTTTTGTTTTTGGATGAAAATAGTCGTTTACCGCTGTCTGATTTATGCGCAGGCAATGCGATAGATGCGAATTATGCGAAAGAGCTTCTTGGTGAAAAAATAAATGACGTGAGAATGCTCACGCAAATAATTTACATTATACTGAAAAAAGACAGGAAAATTTTTATGCTAAAAGATGATTTCATAGTGCATCATTCGTCTGATAGTCTTAGGAAATATTTGAACAAAATTAAGTGGCGAGTCGTCAGTAATATGTTTCATGGTGATGAAATTGCTGGTTTTACTAAAAGAGAGTCGCATGATAGCCCTCAAATCAGGTTTAAGAAATATTTGTTTATGCCATATTCATTGACCATTGTGTTCCCTTTGATTTATGGTGTCTATTCGGCAATCAGAAGAAAAAGCCCAGCCTGCCTATTGCATCCAATCCTAACTTTCTATACTGGACTCATTATTAGCTATTACTACGTTTTAAAAATTATGGGAGCCAAGCCTAGCTTAATGGTTTATGGAAAATAAAAATAATCTCTCCATTCTTGTTTTGTCTTGTGATAAATATTCCGACCTGTGGTCGCCATTTTTTGCGTGCTTTTTCAAATCTTGGGTGGATTGTGAATATCCGGTTTACCTCGGCGCGAATAAACAGAGTTTTGGCGATAGTCGCGTGCGGACAATCCTCTCCGGAGAGGATCGGGATTGGTCGAGTAGTGTGAGAAAGATTATTGAGCAAATAGACTCGGAATATATCCTTATTCTTTTGGAGGATTTATTTTTAGTTAAAAATGTTGATGCTGCGAAGTTCCGGGAGTGTTTTTCTGTGCTTTTGAAAAATAATTTCCAGCATTGTCACATTGATCAACGTCCAAAGCCCGAATCGATTATTGAGCAGGGGATTGGCGTGTATGTCAAAGGCATGCCCTATCGTGTTAATGTGCTTGGGCTATGGAAAAAAAGTTATCTGCTAGGACTACTTCTCGATGGCGAAAGTCCTTGGAATTTTGAGATCATGGGATCTTATCGCAGTTCTTATATTGACGGCTTCTTTTGCCTTCCCGCTGGGATGTTTGAGGTAATCAATACCGTTGAAAAGGGCAAATGGTTTTCTGATAAGCTAAAAATTGCTCAGAAAATGGGACTAGAAATAGACACAAGCAAACGGGGCGCCCTGGGTGGATTTAGCAGGGTCAAGAGTGCTTTGCAAATAGCGATTGTCAAATTGATTGTGCTGGTTCCTTGGAGAATGCGGGTAAAAATAATGGCCGTGCTTCGAAGGTTGTTTTTTTCCTATTAAAACTCAATAAAAAGCGTGAAAGATTTGATTTCAATAATAATACTAAATTACAACGGTAAACAATGGTTGAAAAAACTGTTTGATTCTTTGCTTTGCCAGACGTATCAAACTTTTGAAATAATTCTTGTGGATAACGCTTCGGTCGACGGCAGTATCGGATTTATTAGAAACAGCTATGTCGATATCCGGATAAAGATCATTGAGAGTGACAAGAATCTTGGCTTTGCGGGAGGAAATAATTTGGGGGTTGAGAATTCCAGCGGGAAATACGTGCTCCTTATCAACAATGACACATGGCTAAAAACTGATTTTTTGGAAAAAATAGTTTCCTTCTATCGAGATAATAATTTTAATGTGGTGGCACCCTATGAAAAAGATTACGCTGATAAAAAAGAATCAAAAAAACATAACGCCACAATAGACCTTTTTGGGCATCCGATCGGCCTTGGGTTGGAAGAAAAAAAATCTTTTTATCTGTCCGGCGCTTGTCTTTTTTTTGAAAAAAAACTATACGAAGATAGTCTTGGATTGGATAGTAATTTTTTTATGTATTCCGAAGAGGTGGACTGGTTTTGGCGGTTGAACTTGCTGAAAAAGAGTTATTCCTATATTGAGGGTTTGTTTTTCTATCATGCCGGTGCGGGCACAACGGGGAGCGGGGTTAAATATAGCACTTTTCTCTGGCGCAATCAAAATATTCTCCAGATGCTTTTGAAAAACTATCAATGGTTCACTCTCCTTTGGATTTTGCCACTCTATTTTATCCAAAATATTTTTGAGATAATTTTTTTTACCATAATCTTAAAACCGAAAATAGCCTATTCATATATCCAGGGCTGGTGGTTTAATGCCAGAAACCTTGGAAAGATTTTGCAAAAAAGAACTTGGGTTCAAAAAAACAGACTCGTTGGAGACTATGCTATTATGCAAAAAATGTATTTTGGATTTGCCAAACTGCGCCACTTGCTGGTTTTCCGAAGAAGATATGAATAAAACGAAGAAATGTTGCTTGTAGAAGTTTTTGAGGCAAATGTGTAAGTCCTCTGTTAGAGGAGAATTACAAGGCCAACCAAAAGAAGTGTAGCGAGAAGAAAGATCACGATAATCCAAAGGGACACATTGCCTTGGAAATAACTGGCCTTGTAGGCGCTGAGGCGCCTGGCGAATTCAGAGAGCGTTTCGGCGCTTTTTGTTTTGTAGGTTGGATGAAAGACGAATGATTGTTCGTTGTATTCTTTCTGCGTGCCACTTTTTTTCCATTCCAGGATTTGATCTTTGGTGTTGCCCGTTCCTTCCATGGTGAGCACGTAGGGCATGTATTTGCGCTTTTTTGGTGCTTCAAAAAGCAGATGGAGGCAATAAGTTTCGTCCTTGGAATCAGAAATCGCTGGGAAGGTGAAATAATCATATTGCTTGGGCGCATGCAGTGGCCAGTCCACTCGAGCACTGCGAATGACTTCTTTGCAATTTTCGTCGCGAATCGAGAGTGTCAAATTTTCTCCCCAAGGCATATTTTCATCACGGAGAATGATTTGGATCTGCGAAAGATTATTCTCTTTTGCTTGAAAAAGTTGAGATAGAGCTTCATTGGGCTGGAGAATAATCTTCCCACTCGTTTCAAATAGGCGATAATCAGTTGGGAAAGCTAACCAACGCCAAAAGGCCGAAAAAATCAAAATAAAGCCTAATAAGAAAATCACAAGGAGTCGTTTTTCTATTTTCTTGTCAGAGACATTGATCATAAATAATAGCGAGGAATAATAATAAGAAAAATTGCATAGAGGGAGAGGAGTACCATGAGCAGAAAGATGATCTTGAGAATTATTTCAAAGACGCGTGCATTTTTCGACCAGGCGCCAAAACCGGTGGCGAGAAAAATGAAATGGGGAATGATGTTGGGCAGAAAGTAGCGACCAGGGAGACCAACTCCTTCTCCATTGGAAAATATTCCGACCCAGTCATAAAAACGAATGGCTAGTTGCAAAATAATAGTGGAGATGGTAAAGAAGATGAGAAGTTCCGGTTTGGGCAAAAACGTTTTTTCCGCTGTGATGTTATTTTTGATCTTGGAATAACTGCGGGAAAAAATAGTGGGAAGAAACTTTTGACTCTTTTCCAAAAGAGCAGTCAGTTTTTGCAAGGGGCGCCAGTTTCTGAATTGATAGAGCACGAGCAAAAGCAGTCCCAAAAAAGAGCTTAGTTCAATGAGGATTATGGAGTAAAGCACGAGGGGATGAATCTGGGTGTCCAGCCAGCCAAATGTACCCCAATAGGTCACTTGGGTGCGTTCAACTTTCCCCCAGTCAAAAATGTTATTGCTAAAATAGTTCGCAAGAGCGCTTCCCACATCAGCTCTCTTGAACACTGAAAAAGTACTAGTATAATTAAGCGGAGAGAAAAAGAGTAGTAGGACAAAAAGAGCAATTAAAACAAGAAAAATAGTGCCTTTTTGCATTCTATTGAGAAGCTTGAAATATCGACGCAAGACCCATATGACCAATCCAATAGCAAGAATGAGCAAGATTCCTCCCGTTCCTTTGGTGAGAATTGCGCTCAAAGCAAAAAGAAATAAGCCTAAGAAATTTAGATAGCGCGGACCATGCACGAGGATGGAAGTGCCACAGAGCAGAAAAAGTGAAAACAGGGCGATGAGGAGCGGGTCATAATTGATGATTGCAGTGGTGGCGGTAAACATTGGCTGAAAAGCAATGATTCCGGTGATAAGCAGTGCATGCTTTTTCTTTATGCCACTCCAAATAGCGATAAAGTAGGCACAAAGTAATGTGATTATTCCATAGAAAATCGCCAAGAAACGCAGAGTGAAATAACGGAAGAAAAAATCTTTTTTAACCATCAGCTTTTCTCCTGCAGAGGCGATCTGGTGGGCCAGATTAGTGCCAGTGACAATGTCTGGTGGATAGGTGCTAATGTGCGGGGCATATTTTCCGCTGCACATTTCTTTTTCGTTTTTTGTAATCAGCGCGGGATCAAAAACTTGTCGGTTGTGTGGTTCTCCGGAAAGATTCCAACTTTCGGTCAGCTGAGAAAAGGCAATGATTTCATCGGTGAAATGATAGTTGGGAATGTCTTTGGTGTCTTGTGTCTGTCTTTGTGAGGTCGTGATGGGCCAAGTCTTGTCTTTCGGCTCAGCGAGATGTTGCACGGTGGCATAGTGAATATATTCATCCGAACCTTGAAAGACGGGAATGAGTAAAGCAAAAACCAGGCCTTTCAAAAGAAAGACGAAAAGAATACTGCCCAGAAGGAAGCTGGGCTTTTGGCAAAAATCCAAAATCTTTTGAAACTTGAGCATAATATAAGTATACTATAAATGCTAAAAATAACAAAAAATTAATTTTGTGGTATAATGCGGTCAAATGTAAAGCTAGCTAGAGCAGTATTTGTAAAACATAGTTCAGGTCTCTCTTTTTGGTCCAGGTGGAACATTGACGCAAAAGCGCTCATGATGTATAATTTCAGTAGATTATTAAATTTGATAATTTTATGAAATACCAAGAATTTAAAAAATCCATAAATAAGCCATATTTCAATAATTTAGACATTTTGTTCAAAAAACTCAATGTCTATGCTTATCAGTTGTCTTTGTGGCGAAAAAAGGAGTATATAGGTCGCTTGAAAAAAGGGATGTATTTTTTTATTGAGGAAAAGGAGAAAATGATTCCGCAAGAGATTTCTTTTTTACTGTACCAGCCAAGCTATTTATCACTAGAATCTGCATTGAGTTATTATGGCTTGATTCCTGAATTGGTATATGCTCAAACGGGCGTTACCACAAAAACAACCAGAAAATTTTCGAATGATTTTGGCAATTTTGGCTATCGCCACATTCAGTCAAAACTTTTTTTTGGCTATGTTGCGGTTGAAACAAAATTTGGAAAATATCTGATGGCTGAACCGGAAAAAGCGCTCATAGATTATTTCTATTTTAATTCGGGAAAAATTAATGATCAAAAAGATGTTTCCGAATTGAGAATTAACCAAGACGAACTCAAACGAATTATTGATAGAAAAAAACTGGATTTCTACCTCAAGGAATTTGATATTGAAAAATTAACCCGCAGTATAAATATGTTATTTTAAATATGTTAACACTGGATCAGTTAAAAAAATATTATTCAGATATCAAAAACGCTTCTCCCAAAAGTATTTTAGTTGAATATTTGCAATATGAAATATTAGATTCGATTTATAAGCAGAAAAAAAGCGCTCAGTTGAGTTTTATTGGCGGTACCGCAATCAGGATTGTTCATGGTGGAAATCGTTTTTCAGAGGACTTGGATTTTGATAATTTCGGCCTGTCTTTTGAAGAATTTCAAGAACTGATGTGGGAAGTGATTGAAGATATGCGACTCAAAGGATTTGTGATGGAAATTCGCTTAGTTGAAAAGGGAGCATATCATTGTTATATAAAATTTCCACATATCCTTCAAGAGTCAAAGATTGATTCAGAAGTCTCCGAAAAAATTCTTGTGCGAATCGATACGGTGAAAAAGGAAAAGCTTTTCAATCCCGAAGCGCATACTCTCAACAAGTTTGATATCTACAGAACAATACTCATAAATCCGATCAGCATCGTACTTGCTCAAAAACTTATGGCAATTTTGGGGCGCAAAAGAGAAAAGGGACGAGATTTTTATGATGTAAGTTATCTATATGGAAAAGCCCAACCAGATTTTTCCTACATTGAGAAAACTCTTTCCCTGTCAAAAAATGAATTTATTGAAAAATTATTGGCGCGTTGCCAAGATTTAGATTTTACCTATCTAGCTAAGGATGTCGAGCCGTTTCTGATTGAGCCGGCTCAATCATCCCGGGTTGTTGAATTTGGGGAATTCATTAAAAAGCAGTTAGCCGAATAGGATTATTGGAAAATAATCCAGAAATAAGTTACAATATTCAAATGTCAAAACCAATCATTGAAGTCAAAAATTTGTCCAAAGTGCGGATTAGGGCTATAATACTGATAGTGTCTGAGTGGCTGATGAGAGAAACTTGTCATGAAATTAATTAAATGCGACTAGTTGCTTTTCGATAAATGAGTAATGCTGAAAAAATTATTGTCTATAGTCCAAATTCCCGCCAAAAAACGGGCTTTTTTAAGAGTCTTTTTTTAATGGCAAAAAATGTCAAAGATTCCCGCGAACTCATTTGGCAACTTTTTTCGCGTGATTTTCTCGCTGCCTATAAAAAATCATTTCTGGGTATTGGCTGGATTGTGCTTGCGCCAACCCTTGAATCATGTGGACTGGAGAAACCCTTTTGACAATATTTTCATTTGGGAGGAAGACGGCAAAAAAGTTTTTCGCAAAGGTGGCAGTGGATCATCGGGTGGTCGTGAAACAAATTCCAAGTTTATTTTCGGTCTTAGCTTGATAAACAAAACAAAATCGATAAAATCCTCACAAAAACCAGCTTGATTGAGTGGAATGATTTCGCTAAGTTGAAAGAAATAACAGTGACGCAAAAATAAATGAATGTTGGGAAATAATCAAAAATAAGTTACAATAGTTAAATGCTTACTAATAAGGAACTACAATTTATCATCGATCAGGGAGAAGGATATAACACTGAGTTCAAGCTGAGCTATACTTCGAATTTGGCCAAGGAAATTTGTGCGATGGCAAATGCGACAGGCGGGAAAATTCTCGTCGGAGTGACGGACGACGGAAAAATAAAGCCAATCAAAGTAACCAATAAATTGAAATCAGAAATTCAAAATCTGGTCAGAAATTTTGATCCTAGTTTTAATGTTATCATCGAAGAGTCCTCTGGCGTTTTAGTGATTGATGTGCCTGAAGGAAATGAAAAGCCATATTCCGTGTCCGGAAAATTTTATTTGCGACAGGGTGCTAATAGTCAGCAATTATCCAGAAATGAAATTCGAAATTTTTTCATTCAAGAAGGTTTGATAATGTTTGATGATCAGGCGAATAATGATTTCGATATCAATAAGGATATAGACGAGAGAGTATTCGAAAATTTCAGGCGAATGAGCCATATTTCCAAATTAATGCCAGTGAGGGACTTATTATCCAATCTCAATCTGATGCGAGAGGGAAAATTGAAAAATGCCGGAGTGTTGCTATTTTCCAAGGAAGTGACGAAATTTTTCACCCAAGCGACAATCAACTGCGTCTTTTTTCGGGGTAAGGATCGCTATACGATTTTGGATAGGAAAGAATTTTTCGGCGATATCAATACGAATTATGAAGAGGCATTTGAATTTGTTCAATCGAAGTTAAATACGGAATATATAATAAAAGGTGGTCCTAGGCAGGAAATTTTGGAGTTGCCGGAAGACGCGCTTCGAGAAGCCATTCTCAACGCGATTGTGCATCGCGACTATTTTGTCGAAGGAGCCAACATTCAAATCAACGTCTATTCTGATCGCGTGGAAATCATCAATCCGGGAGGATTGGTTAAGGGAATAACGCTGAAGGATTTGGGCAAAAAAAGTCTTTCCCGCAATAATCTGCTTTTTGGACTGATGCAACGAATGGATTTGGTGGAAAAAAGCGGTTCCGGTTTTTTGCGGATTAGAAGGGCATTGCGAAGATACAAAATGGCTGACCCAATAATCGAAACCAACGAACATTGGTTTACACTCACTTTTATGCGTCCTGATTTGCAAAAAAGGACGATTCAAGAACGATTCGAGGGGGATGCTACTACCCAGAAAAGTTCGGAGAAAAGTTCGGAGAAAAGTTCGGAGAAAATATTTAGCATCATCCAAGAACAAAATAAAATAAGTGCAAAAGAACTGGCTGAAAAGCTTGGTATTTCGTCGCGTGCCGTTGAAAAAAATATTATGAAACTCAAGAAAGAGGGCTTGCTCAAAAGAGTTGGCCCCGACAAGGGCGGATATTGGAAAATAATCCAGAAATAAGTTACAATATTCAAATGTCAAAACCAATCAT
>JBAXPY010000018.1:0-16766 GCA_037132035.1 Candidatus Moraniibacteriota bacterium
GTGACGGTGATAGTTACACCAGCTTTAAGTTCAGAAAAAGCCATCACCGCCTTCAGCTTCGGCGATCTTACTCCCTCTGTGATTGGTGCGATTGACAATGATGCTGGGACTGTGATACTAACTGTTCCGTATGGCACAAATGTAACCGCTCTTATTCCCGCAATCACAATTACCGGAGCATTAATCAGCCCTGCTTCGGGATTAGCGCAGGACTTTACTCTTCCGGTTACGTACACTCTTACGGCACAAGATAATTCTACAAAAGCTTATCTTGTGACAGTAAATATATCATCAGCTATTTCCACACCACTCATCTCGACTATTCCAGATAATGAGGATTATTTCAAGGACTTAGAGCTTAGTTTTGATAGTAAGGATGTTAAAGATAAAAAAACCTCCAAGAAAAAAGTCACTTTGAAATTTAAAAACACGGATGGGATTAAGTATTTCAAGACTTCACATAATTCCCATTTTGAAAAGGCGGAATGGGGAAAAATGGAAAAAGAGATAAGTCTTGATATTGACCAGCAAAAAAGAGATGCGCAGAAATTCTTTTTTAAATTCAAAGATAAAAACGATGACACATCAAAAACTTATGAAAAAAAAGTCACTTTCAATCCAGATTCATATTCAATCTTTAATTTTCCCAAAAGAGGTCACAAGGGAGACATAATGATTCAATCGGGTGATGGATTTTCTCCTAACAGTAAGGTGGCCCTATATTTTTCCGGTTTTTGGGGTGGATATTACGCTCCAGTTTATGTGGATACTGATGAAAAAGGCGGTTTTTCCTTAAATTACAAAATTAATAAAGTATTTGGCTGGTATCGTTGGTATGCGGTTGATTTAAATACAAAAACGGAAAGTAAGACCACATCCTATCTAGTCTATTGATTGTTGAAGTGATTGGTGCTCGATAATCAATAAATCATGAGCAACTGATTCTTAGTGTATAATGACATTAGAATTTATTGGTTAAATTGCTTAGAATGAAAGAAAAAAAAGAAACAAAAAAAACGCACACTTTGATTATTTCAGATTTGCATCTGGGCTCTGCGGTCAGCCAGCCAGGAAAGGTTCTGAAGCTGTTGCAAGGTTATTCTTTCCGCAAGTTAATCTTGTTGGGAGATGTGTTTGACAATATGGACTTTCGTAATCTGACAAAAGAATGTTGGGATCTTTTGAATTATATCGGGAAAATTTCCAAAGACAAAAAGGTGCGCTGGGTTATGGGTAATCATGATGGTGAGTTGATACATGTTTTTGGTTCACTTATCGATGCGCGAATCTATGAATCATATTCTTGGCATTATAAACATAAAAAATATCTTGCGATTCATGGGCATCAATTTGATCGATTTTTGGTGGATAACGCCTTTTTGAGTTATTTAGCGACTGTCATTTATGATTTTGTCCAAAGGATTGATTCTGATGAAAAAAAATTTAGTCATTTTCTGAAAAGAAAAAGCAAGGGCTGGTTGCGTTTGTCAGAAAAAGTGGCTCACTCAGCTTTGCATTATGGCAAAAAGCAAAGTGCTAGTTATGTTTTTTGTGGTCATACTCATCGCGCCTTGGAAAAGAAAAATCATGACGTGATTTATTATAATAGTGGTTGTTGGACTGACCTGCCTTGCTCCTACATAACCATCGACGAGAACAAGATTAAAATCTGGGAATATTAATTTTGTGGTATTGGAAATGTTGTGCTATAATGAATGTGTACAAAATAACTAAAATAAAATAAAATAAAAATATGACATTGGCAAAAAAAACAAGAGTAAAAAAGGAAGAAGACGCGACGTTTGATTGGCATGAAACATTTTCGGGATTGGGAGTGAGTTTTTTTAAAAATTTTGCAGATTCATTGGCTGACAAGATTAAGCACCGGATTCAGGAGATGGTGGTGGCACTGCAAAGAGGACTGGTAGGAACTTTTTTGATTGTTGTCGGAACAATTTTTGCTCTCATTAGCCTTGTGGTATTTATCAATGAAATGCTACTAATGGGAAATGGCGTTGGCTACGCAATTGTTGGAATATTCTCAATATTAATCGGGTTATTAATAATTAAAAAATAAACAAATATGGATGCAAAAACAATCAAGAGTCAAGCAATTAAGATGAAAGCCGATATGCAGAAAGTGGCAAGTAGGGAAATTGCAAAAGCAAAGCTTGAGCTAAAAAAAGCGGAAAAGTTGGTTGAGGCTTATGTCAAAAAGAATCCTGAAAAAGCAGCGGTTATTTCTGCTGGAATTGGCGCAGCTTTGGGAGCAACTATCGCAGCACTTATTAGAAAAGCGGGCAATAGCAAGAAGAAATAGGGATCGACTTGCGAAAAATGTCCTTTTGGGCTATAATTAATAAAGGGTTTACGCCCTTTATTTTTTTGCGTAATCAATGAAAAAGCAAGTGGAAAATCAAACAGAAATTGACTTAGGACGCTTCTGGAAAAGTATTTGGGAGCTCCTGACTCCGAGTCATCGGCAGATAAAGCAGCTGCTTGTTTTAATCATGTCAATGGAGGTAGTGCATTTGGGTGGCCCCTATATGCTGAAAATCATTATTGATAAGATTGCTAATTTTGATCCCGCACAATTGGGGATTATCTTGCTATTGGTGGGTGCGATGTTTCTGGCGAACCAAGTTTTTTCCCTTTTGGATTTTGTTGCAGATAAAAAAATATTCAAAATCTTAGGCGGTATCATTACTTATCTAGCAAACGATGCTCATAAGAAGATGGTATTTTTGAGCTTGGGATATCATGAAAAAGAAAACACTGGCAGTAAGATTATTAAAATTAATCGAGGTATAGATAAGATTGATACGCTGTTTGGAAATTTTTTCTGGGAGGTGGCGCCAACAATTTTTCAGGTTACTTTTACTACGATAACGCTATTTGTTGTGAATTGGCGTTTTGGTGTTATTGTGCTTATTTTTGTTCCCGCATTTGTTTTTCTGACACTCAAGGTTAATGCCATGGTGTTTCCTTTTCGCAGGAAGCGTTTTGACCAACAAGAGGCCGCCGCGAGTATCATGACTCAATCAATTATAAATATCAATACGGTAAAATCTTTTGTTGCCGAACTTCGCGAGTATGTGCAATTTTCTCGTGCTACGGAGAGTGTGAAAAGTAGCTTACTTAAAGAGTATGACAAGATTCTTAAGTTTAATTTAGCGCGAAATTTAGTGATTGATCTTGGGCGTGCGTTTGTGTTGATATTTGGGATCTATCTTGTTGTTCGCGGACAGATTACGATTGGAAGTGTAGTTTTCGTTTATACGATTTCCGAAAAAGCGTTGCTTTCACTGTTTCGCATTTCACGCTTGTATGACCGGATAATGGAGTCTAGTGAAGCCGTGGAGAGACTACACACCCTTTCGAAGGAAGAATCGGAAATTGTTAATGTGGCCAAAGGCATTAAGCCAAAAAATATCGAGGGAAGGTTGGAATTCAAAAATCTATCTTTTTTCTATAAGGACAGCAACAACCGGGCATTGAGTAGTGTTGACTTTACAATCAATTCTGGCTGTGTAACAGCCCTGGTCGGGCCATCAGGTGGAGGAAAAACAACAGTCGTGCGCATGATTTATAGGCACTATGATCCTACGGAAGGTCAAGTGCTTCTTGATGGAAAAGATTTGCGAGAATACGACCTATTTGCTTTTCGCAAATTCATGGCGATTGTTCCTCAGGAAGTGGAAATTTTTGACACAAGCATCAAGGAAAATATTGCTTATGCAAAACCGACAGCGAGTATGGATGAGGTTATGGCTGCCGCTCGCACAGCCAACGCTGAGGAATTTATTTTACAACTCAAAAATGGTTACAATACGACAGTTGGAGAGCGTGGAATTAAGCTTTCTGGCGGACAAAGGCAACGCATAGGAATTGCTAGGGCGATATTGGCTAATCCACGAATTTTAATTTTTGATGAAGCTACTTCTAGCTTGGATTCATATTTAGAAAGGCTAATTCAAAATGCCATGGATAAGATTAGAAAAAATCGAACAGTGATTGTAATCGCTCATCGCCTAAGTACTATAAAAAAGGCCGATAAAATTGTTGTTTTAGAGAATGGTCGAGTGGTCGAAGAAGGCAATCATATTGAACTTTCACGTCTTTCTGGTGGGCTCTATCAAAAGTTGATTAAATTGCAAGCCGTTGGTGATGTGGAATAATAGCGCGTCTCTTGTCAAAAAGCAAGGCTGTGATATGCACAGATTTGCTTGACAAAAGGCTTCATTTAGAGTTAACTAAAGAAGATGAAACGCATTATCCTATTACTTATAAAGCTGTATCAAAAAACGCTTTCGCTTGACCAGGGGCCGCTTTCCTATATTATTTCTGAGCGAATTTGCCGTTTTCATCCAACTTGTAGCCAGTATACCTACAAAGCTATTGAGCGTTTTGGAGTTATGCATGGCGGAGCGCTGGGCTTGCGCAGGATTGTTCGTTGCCATCCTTGGAATGACGGAGGATATGATCCAGTGCCAAGAAAATAATTAACTAGCTTAGAATCAAAATATTTTGTTTACTGACGAAGTGAAAATTAAGGTCTTTGCGGGACGAGGAGGGGACGGTGTTGTGGCTTTCAATAAGGTCAAAATGAGTCTCGGACCAACGGGCGGGAAAGGTGGAAATGGCGGTAGCGTCTTTTTTGAAGGTGTTTCAAATTTGTCAGCTCTAAATAAATACAAACACAAAAAAGAGTATTATGCGGAAAATGGTCAGAATGGAAAGAGTGATAACTCTGAGGGTCATCGCGGAAAAGATATGGTTTTAACTGTGCCGATTGGTAGCGTCCTTCATGATCTTAATTCGAAAAAGCAAATAGAGATAATTAAAGTCGGTCAGCGTGTTTTGGTCGCCAGCGGAGGAATCGGCGGAAGAGGAAATTTTTTCTTTCGCGGGCCATCCAATACTTCTCCGAAAGAGAGGGAACTGGGAAAGTCTGGTGAGGAGCGGGATTTTTTTGTTGAGTTGCGTTTTATTGCTGATGCTGGCCTTATCGGTCTTCCAAGTGCCGGGAAATCCTCTCTGCTCAATGAACTCACCGCTTCTAAGGCAAAGGTAGGAAACTATGATTTTACCACGCTAGAGCCAAATTTGGGTGTTATGGAGGATGTCGTCTTGGCTGATATCCCAGGACTGATTGAGGGCGCTTCAGAGGGCAGAGGTTTGGGGATGAAGTTTCTGCGTCACATTCAAAGAACTAAAATATTATTACACTGCATTAGTTTGGAGTCAGATGATGTTGAGAGGGATTATAGGGTTATTCGAGAGGAGTTGAAAAAATATTCCGAAGAGTTGATTGAGAAAAAGGAGATTATTTTGCTTACCAAGACTGATATGGTGGAGGCTAAGATTGTTGAGCAGAAAACCAAGCAGATGCTCAAAATCAATAAGAATGTTTTGAGTGTTTCGATCCATGATCAAGATAAGCTGGATCAACTAAGGACATTTTTGCTAGAAGCATTAAAAGATTAATCTACCAGAAGTAAAACACTATGTACTGGATTTTTGCCATTCTTTTTTTCGTTTCAATCATGATTCCAGATATCGTTAGAGACGATGTTTCCTTTTTGGCGGAAGAGCGTGCAGAAGAGGTGGCAATTTTCATCCTAGGATCGATTGCTTTTCTAACTTTCGTGCAAAACGAAAGAAGGATTGCTCATCAAAAAAAAGAAAGAGAGAGCGCGCAGAAAAAAATGGATCAAGCAGTAAAGGATCTGGTTGATTCATATAGCTATATTGGAGAGGTGAATCGAAAGATGGATATTCTCATGGATGTGGCACTTGGCTTGGCGGATCATTCTATCTTGGATAAGAAAAAAGAAAATGAAACCTACGAATCAATCATTAACGCGGCAAATTTCTTGCTCAAGGCAGACTACTCAACAATTCGCTTCATAAACCTAAAGACAAATCAAACGGAAAAAGAAATAGGTCTTGCAGAACATGTTAATTTGGACGTCACCAATAAGGATATCATTGAAATGGGGGAGAATATTAATATTAAAAAACAGGGATCAGTTCTTATTGTTTCATCTCCTCAAAAAATAAAAGATATAAAAAGCTGTCTCATAATTAACGGATATGATGAGAATGAAGAAAGAAAGCCTAAGAATATGGAAATTCTTAAGCTCTTTGCTTCTCAGGCGATTTTTCTGTATAGTTATATATTGAAAGGAGAAAAAAATGAGACAATAATATTATCTTGACTTTAATTCATTAAAATTTATTAAATATGCAAAAGGAAAATATAAAACCATTGGGTGAGAATGTTTTGGTGAAGCTTGTTAAAGCAAATCAAAAAACTAAATCGGGAATTTTTTTGCCAGAAAATGTTAATGCGGATCGTCCTCAAGAAGGCAAGGTGCTCGCGGTGGGGGATAGTGAGAAGATTCAAGTGAAGAAGGGCCAATCTGTGATTTTTGCCAAATATAGTGGCACAGAGATTAAAATTGCTGGAGAGGAATGTCTGATACTCAAAGCAGAAGATATTCTGGCAGTAGTAGAATAAGAAAAAAATAGCGACAATCATAAAAACTGCCCACACTGCAACTCGCCAGGAAGGGTGGTTTTTTTATTTCACAGTTTCATAACCACTTTTTTCCAACCATCAAGTCCGCCGGCGAGTACGATAGTATTTGAAAAGCCCAAGTCAAACAATCTAACAGCTCCCTTAAATGCTCCTGGGGTGGCTTTGTCATAAATAATAATGTTTCTTCCGGCGGGAATTTCCTTTCTTTTTTGCTCAAGGTCATCAAGCGAGATATTAATTGCACCAGTTAGATGTTCCAATTGGAAATCTGTGCTATTTCTGATATCAATGATAATCAGATTTTTTTCTGTCTCAAGTCTTTTTTTTAAATCTTCAGCTGTGATGTAGTTTACCTTCGCCTGATCTGTGAATGATTTCTGATCCCCATCGCTGATTGTTGGATTGAATCTACTCTTCCATAAATCAAAACCACCGACTAAATATGCAAGATTTCCATAGCCTTTACTGGAAAGATTGCTTGCGATGGCATTGATAATTGCAATTTCTCCGGATGAATCAATGATGATGCAGGTATTATTTTTTGAAACTATATTAGAAAAGGAGGCGAAATTTGAACTAGGAATATTTATCGAACCAATAATGTGTTCTTGTTGGTATTGATTTTCACTGCGAATATCAATGACTGTTATGTTTTCGTTAGTCTGCAATTTTCCAATCAGTTCTTCGGAAGTAATTTGATTGATTTTTTCGAGGTTGATTGTTTCTGTTTGAGTTGGTAACTGGTTAGTTTTTGGTTTTTCTGGTTTAGCTGCATTGGACTTGAGAATAGTAATGACAGCGATTAGGATGATTAGGGCTAATCCGACAAGAATCGCTTTGATATTGGCTATTTCTTTTTTTTCATTGTGATTATACATGGCGTTTATTTCAAAATACTTCCAACAAAGCTTGGATTGCCATTAAGAAAGTCATCAATTTTTAAGTTGCTTTTCCCTTCCAATTGGATCTCTTCGAGAAAGATTATTCCAACGCCTGACTGGACGGCAACTTTTTCATTTGAGCGGAAAACTTCTCCAAGCTGATAATTTCCGAAAGACAAATTTTTTCCGAGAGAAAGTTTATTAATTTTAATTCTAAGGTTCACATCACCACGCTGCCAATAGGTAAAAATTCCTGGCCAAGAATAAAAAGCCCGGTATTGGTCAAAGATGGTTTGTGCGTCATTTATCCAAACAATTTTTCCGTCACTTCTTTCAATTAGCTGACAAAGACTAGCAGCAGTGTTGTCTTGTGGTTGAGGTGAGATTTTTCTTTCGACCCAAAGAGAGATTGTATCCAAGAGTAGGGGAATGGACCGATTGGCCATTTTATCTGAAAGTTCGACGCTAGTTTCATCTGGCAGGATTTCGATTTTTTCTTGACTCAGAATTTCACCAGTGTCAATACCATTGTCCATGAGCATGATTGTTACGCCTGTTTCTTTCTTTCCGTCTAAGATGCTATTTTGGATAGGTGATGGTCCGCGATAATGGGGGAGCAGTGACGCATGCACATTAATTGCACCAAATCCAGGCAGGTCCAGAACTGCTTGAGGAAGAATTTTCCCATAGGCGGCAACAATTAGTAAATCTGGTTTTTGATCTTTGAGTTCCTGAATTTCTTTTTCGCCAAATTTTATGGGTGAATAAACTGGAATTTTCTTATTTTCGGCGGTTATTTTTACGGCAGTTTTTTGCAATTCCTGAGTGCGTCCAACTTTTTTATCGTCTTGAGTATAGACACTAATCAGGTTGTATTTTTCTGCAATAAGTGCCATGAGGATTGTGTCGGCAAACGATGATGTCCCCATGAAAACGACCTTGAGTTTAATTGATTTGTTTTGCATATTTTTGGTATTTAGTTTTTATTGGGGGTCTATACTCTTTCAATGTAGAGTATGCCATCCAGATGATCAATTTCATGTTGCAAGGCTCTTGCCAGGAGACCCTCTGCTTCAATGCAGATTTCTTTCCCGGATTTATTGAGTGCAGTAACTTTCACTTTCTTGGAACGTTTCACGGGAATGAATTGGCCTGGAAACGATAAGCAACCTTCTTCGGAAATTTCCTTTCCCCATGATTTTGAGATAATTTGAGGATTGATTAGGATGTAGGTCTTTCTTTCGAATTTAATCACGCAAAGTCTCAGCAGTTTTCCGATTTGTGTGGCGGCTAGTCCCATGCCATTGTTTTCCTTCATGGTTTCTAGCATATCAAAAATCAGCTCTTGGATGAGGGGATCTTTGGGGTTTTTGATTTCACGCGTTTTTATTTGTAGGCGTAGATCAGGATAGGTTAGGATTGGGAGGAGCGTCATATGGTTTTAGTTAAATCAGGGAAATAGGGTCGATATCAATAATCCAGCCGGTCGGCAATGCCTTTAGGATGGTTATGATCTTTTCTGGTAATTGTTTTTGAAATTTTAATATTATTTGCTGGCGGAATCTTCCACGTATTTTTGATACAAGTGAATTTGCCGGAGCACTTATGCTCAGACCGATTTCTCCTATGTTTAAAAGATTATACACTCTTTCGGCTTCATCATTAACTCTTTTTTGATTATAATCCTCAAATACTAACTTAGCAATCCTTCCAAAGGGGGGATAACGCAAAAGTTCTCGGTCCGGCAGCTCTTGATTGTAAAAGGCGACATAGTCGTTTTGAACGGCTAATGAAAGAATTTTATTTTCTGGATGATAAGTTTGAATAATTATTCGGCCGGGGAATTTGGCACCTGGACGTGATACTCGACCAGACAGTTGAACTAAATCTTGCCAGGCTTTTTCTCCAATTCTAAAATCTGGAAGAGTAAGCATATTATCTGCATCAATAACGCCAACCAACCCCATGCGAGGCAAGTCCCATCCTTTGGTAATCATTTGCGTGCCAATTAATATATCAATTTTGCCCTGAGAAAATTCTTCGTAAACTTGTTTTTGAAAATCTTTTTCTTTAATTTCACTTGAGTCAATCCTTGATATTCTTGCGCTAGAAAAAAAATCTCGGATTTCTTTTTCCACTTTTTGTGTTCCCAGTCCCACATTCTTAAATTCTATTCCCTTGCATTTGATGCAATTAGGAATTGCAGAGGCGACGAAGGTGCAATGAGGACAATTGTATTCTCGTGAATTGGCGTAGATTAGGGCGCGGTCACATTTTGGGCATTTGAGCACTGTTTTACAATTTCCGCAAACAGAAAAACTGCTCATGCCCTGGCGATTAATGAATAGGATTGTTTGCAAATTATTTTTTAGTGCATAAGCAATTTCGCTTTTCAGTTTTTTGCTGATGCAAGAATAATTTTTCACCCAGCGCTCTTTTTTCATATCGACTAATTCAATTGTACTGCGGACTTTTGGGGCGACTATATTTTTCGGATGATAGGAGTCGCTGAGTTTTAGTAATTGATATTCTTTAGTTTGAGTTTTAAAATAAGTTTCGATACTTGGCGTGGCTGATCCACGTAGGAGCTTGCATTTGTGTAGTTGTGCCAATTCTTCTGTTACTTTCCTGGCGTCATAGCGCGGATTCATGTCCCATTGCTTGAAAGACATATCCTGCTCTTCATCAATCACAATGAGCGATAGTTTTTGAAATGGGGCAAAAACTGCCATTCGGGTGCCAATAATAATTCTTGCTTCGCCGGATTTTATCTTCTGCCAGCTAGAGAATAATGCGCCTTTGGATAAGTTACTACTAATAAGGACTATTTCATCTTCAGGAAAATAGGCGCCATATCGTTCCAGGGCCTGAGGTGTGAGAGTTTTTTCTGGCACTAAAATCAAAAATTGACTATTTGGGTTTTGTTTTTTGAGTTCTAGGATAGCGTGGATATAGACCTCAGTTTTGCCTGATCCGGCGGGGCCGAATAATAGGGATTTATCATGATTACCTTGTGTGATTTTTTTCATCGCGCTATCCTGTTCTTCTGTTAAGATTATGTTGTCCGCATTTTTTGTTTCATGCTTTATGTTAAATGCTACATGATTAGCGCTTCGCGCTTTTGTTCTTTTTGGCACAAAACTTTTCAAAACTACCCCCATTGAAATAATATAATAATCCGAGATATATCTGGCGAGACGAAGTTGCTCTTTTGTGAGAAAATTAAGTTCCAAAACTTTTTCAATTTTTTTTAGTGTCATTCCACCAATACGCGGAAAATTATCTTTGCTCTCAATTACTATTCCTTCTACGAATTTTTTGAAGAGAGGGCTACTTACTAGTGTTCCTGCGGGCAATTTTTCGTCAGATAAATAATAGAAAAATTGGTCACGACCAAGAGGAATCCTAACAAGAGGGGTTATACTTAAGATGAATTGTGGCTTATTTCCGCTCATAGGTTTATTCTATTCTAGCAAGATAACGAGTGAAGATAAAGGGCAGGTGAAACTCTTGATTTATCCCTCAAAATAGGCTAAACTACTTAGAGTTAAGTGATAGAAATTATTATGAAAAGAAAAATATATATCAGTATCAATCTGGCCGATAGGATTAAGCGTCGGCTAATGGCTAGTTGTGAAAAATGGCGTGATTTGCCAGTGAAATGGGCAAAGGAAGAAAATTTGAACATCAGTCTGTTTTTTCTGGGCTATATTGACAATGATGTGGTGGCTGATGCTTGCCAAAAGGTACGCGAAGCAGTCGAGGAAATAGAACTATTTGATCTTGAATTTGAAAAAATTATTATTGCCCCAAGTGTGGAAAAGCCGCAAGAATTTCGTGTAGTTGGCAAAGTTAGCGATAAGCTTAAAAATCTTTGCGAAGCAATTGAGAGAGAGCTGGAAATTTTTGTTGCTTCTAAGAAAATCTTTTCTCCGCACATTACGCTCGGAAAGATTAGGAAAGAAAAATGGGAAGAGCTTGAAAGTATTCCTGAAGTGAATGAAAAAGCTTCTTTTGCCGTTGGAGTTGAATCTGTTGATATCATGGCCAGTCATTTTGGTGAAGGAAAGAATAATTTTGTCCTCATAGAAAGCTGCCCATTAAGTAGTCTTTAGTTTTGGAGTGACGAGTCAAATATGAAAATGAAAAAAGATCATACAATTCTAGGTGTAAAAATTGACAATCTAAGTAGATCGGACATTCTGAAAAGAATTTCATTTTTTTTGGATGAAAAGAAATTTCATCAAATTGCGACTATTAATCCTGAATTCTTGCTCGAAGCGCAAAAAAATCTTTGTTTCAGGATTATTCTCAATAATTGCGCATTGAATGTTGTAGATGGCTTTGGTATCGGATGTGCCTTTTTGAGATATGGCAGTCGCTTGAAATCAAGAATTGCTGGAGCCGATTTGATGATGGAAATTTTGAAAATGGCCAATGAGCGAGGGTTGGGCGTTTTTTTGGCGGTAAATAAGGATGGACTGAGTAGATTTGAAGAAGTGCGGAGTGCAATTCTAAAAATATATCCGAAACTGGTCATAAAAGGTGCAAATTTTGAAAAAAAAGTGGTGTGTTGCATGCTATATAGCACATGTCCAGTTCTTCTTTGTAATTTTGGCGCTCCATATCAAGAAGTCTTTCTTGATTCTCAGAAAGATGCTAGAATACAGCTAGCGATGGGCGTTGGCGGTTCCTTTGATTTTTTGACTGGAAAAATCAAGCGCGCTCCTGCTTGGATGCGTCAAATTGGATTGGAGTGGCTTTGGCGGATATTTCAAGCTCAACAATGGAAATATAAAAAAGATCGACTAAAAAGAATCTGGAAGGCGATAATAGTATTCCCAATTAAGATAATTTTATGCAACGAAAAATAATTTTGGCTTCAAAATCAGAAAGGAGAAAAGTTTTACTCAGACAAATTAGATTAGAATTTGAAATAAGAGAGAGTGAATATGAAGAAGATATGTCTGCCATGGATGATCCGCATGAACTGGCTAAGTTTTTAGCATTTGGAAAGGCTCAAGATGTCGCCAAATATTATGACGATGCAATTATTATTGGTGCCGACACATTTGTTTTTTCTGGCGGTAAGTTTATCGGAAAACCGAAGGATGAGGCGGATGCCAGAAGAATACTGACTGATTTTTCAGGAAAAACCCACGAGATAGTTACAGGACTTGCGATTATTGATACAAAAAATAATATAGTTATCAGTGATTACGATGAAGCGAAAGTTACGTTCAGGAATTTAATGCCTGAGGAAATCGAAGATTATATCGCTACTGGTGAACCGATGGACAAAGCTGGAGCTTATGGTCTGATGCATCGTGGCGCAGTACTGATTGAAAAAGTCGAGGGAGATTTCTATTCTGTTATTGGATTGCCGTTAAATAAACTTCATCTAGCGCTAAAAAAGTTGGGAGTCAATACACTTGAAAAATAATTTTTTTTAATCCCAATTATTTGGGGCAAAAAGATGTCAAAAACAACTAGGATTATTCGCACAGTTTATCTCTATATTGCAGCTCTGGTTAGTCTTATTTTTGTAGCGGTGGGAACTGGAACACTACTCAATACCGCGCTTAAAACTTATGTTTTTCCGAAAGCCCAAAAGGGTGGTTATGGTCACTGCAATCAGCAACCGCCAGTATATGGTTTGGATGGAACTAAGGATGCTAATGTAACCACTGAACAGCAAAAACAGCAAATTGCTAATATGCTGGCTGATTATGAGAACTGGAAAAAAGATAATTCTGGAGAGGAGTGCTATAGTGCTGAAAGGCAAAGCAGCGTAGTTGATGCAATTACAATGATTCTCGTTGCTCTTCCGATTTGTCTTTTGCATTGGCGGATAATTAAGAAAGAAAAAGAAGAGAAGGAAGATAAGATCGGCTAATCATATGGATTTATGAAAAAGCAGATTTTTATAGTTCATGGTGGAGAGGTCTTTGAAACCTATGGAAAATTATCACAATGCTAAATATTCAGAAAGGATAAAGGACATTTTGTATTAAAAGAATTTCCAGAATTTGTGGAAAAATTAAAAAGTATTGAATAAATTTATGGATAAAAAAAATCGCGTCAGGATTGCGCCATCACCGACCGGGTATGTGCATATTGGAAATTTTCGCACGATATTGTACAATTATTTGTTTGCTAAAAAAACTGGTGCAGAATTTATTGTGCGTATTGAGGATACGGATAAAAAACGTTTTGTTAACGGAGCGTTAGAAAGTTTGCTCCATGTTCTTGTGTGGGCAGGAGTTGAATATGCTGAAGGGCCAAAATTGAAAAATAACATTGAATTGCAATCAATTGAGTCAAAAAGTTATCCTGGAATTTTTGAAGTTGGTGGTAGTGGTCCATATATTCAGTCGGAAAGATTGGAAATATATAAAAAATATGCCGAAGAGTTAGTGGCAAAAGGCTACGCATACTATTGTTTTTGTGAACCAGGAAGACTTGAGGAATTACGCAAAGAGCAATCAGCAAATAAACTTGCACCGAGATATGATCAATATTGCTTACGCAATTTGACGGAAGATGAAATTAACAAAAATCTAAAAGCTAATTGTTCGCATGTGATTCGACTCAAGGTTCCTAAAAACGAAACAGTTGAGTTTGAAGATATCATAAGAGGCAGGATCGCTTTTAACACCGACAATATTGATGATCAGGTACTATTGAAATCTGATGGATATCCGACCTATCATTTAGCAGTTGTTGTTGATGACTATGAAATGAAAGTTAATTGTGTCATTCGTGGAGAAGAATGGCTCCCGAGTACTCCTAAGCACGTGCTGTTATATAGGGCTTTCGGTTGGGAATTGCCTAAATTCGCCCACTTGCCACTTTTACTTAATCCTGATAAGACTAAGCTTTCCAAGCGTCAAGGTGATGTGGCAGTGGAAGATTATATTAAAAAGGGTTATCTCAAGGAAGCCATTATTAATTTTGTGGCACTTTTGGGTTGGAATCCGGGAGCGGGGGAGACGCAGGAGATATTTTCACTTGATGAATTGGTACAAAGATTTGAATTAGAAAAAGTGCACAAAGCTGGCGCAGTATTTGATTTGAAAAAACTTGATTGGATTAATGCGCAATATTTAAAAAAGCTTTCCATTGATGAACTATATGAAAAAGCCCTACCATTTTTTGAGCAAAAAGAGTTTTTTATTCAAGCTGGCGCAGAAAAAAAATCACCGGAATTTCTAAGGCGTGTTTTGACTGTCGAGTTTGATCGGCTGCCTAAATTGTCTGATGTGGGAGAAAATAATCAATTCTTTTTTGCGACTGATTTGAATTATGATAAATCACTCTTACGCTGGAAAGAAATGACTGACGAAGACTTGAAAAAAAACCTAGAAAAAGTTCAGGAGCTTTTGGGAAATATTTCTGAAGATGAATGGTCACGGGAAAGCTTAGAAGCAAAATTACTCGCAGCGGCAGGGGAAAAGAGGGGAGAGTTGCTCTGGCCTCTTCGAGCTGCACTTACGGGAGCGCAAAAATCACCATCCCCTTTTGAGGTGGCATGGGTTTTAGGGAAGGTCGAGAGCCAAAAAAGAATTAAAAAGGCGATTTCTTTATTAGTATAAAAACAATGCAAACAAATAACTCCGCCCGAGGCGGATCCGCCTCGGGCGGAAAAAAAATATTTTTCTTGCTCATCATTTCTGTTTTTCTGATTTCATCAAAAGAGTTTGCCAGTGGAAGTTCTTGCGATGATACTTGTGAGTCTAAATGCATCGCCCAGTTTCCTAGCGATGACGGTGGTAAGAAGAAGTGTAAAAACGACTGTGTGGACGATTGCGAAAGTCTTGAGAAAAAGGCAAAAGTATATGAAGATCTGATTAAATTGAAAAATAAGCAACAAGACGCACTAGCTGGGCAGCTTGATAATATTGACAATGAACAAGCGAAGACCTTGGCACAATTACAAGAAACTCAAAAAAAGGTGCAGACACTTGCGCAACAAGTTGACGATTTGTCTGGTGAAATCAAGGAAGGGGAATTTAAGGTTGATTTTCAAAGAAAAATTCTTGCAGGGCTTATGCAGTCTTATTATGAATACGACCAGCAGGGCGTCCTACCTTTAGTTCTTGCTGGTAAAGCATTCTCGGAAGCTATAAATCAGTTGGATTATATCGAACAATCTGGCGATAAAGTGTCTCGGTTGCTGTTGGAAATCAAGCAGACAAGACAGAAGCTCGTTGATAATCAAAATAGCTTGATACAAAAAAAGGAAGAAAGTGATAAAGCGAAGGAGACGCTTATTGATAAGAAGGAGAATTTGCAAGCGACAGAAAATCAAAAAACTAATCTTCTATTTCAGACGCAGGGCGAGGAAGCGAAATACAAGCAGCTGCTTGCACGTGTTGAAGCGCAAAAACAAGAGCTGTTGGATTTTAGTGCAGCAAGTAACCTTGGGGATGTCAGCTCGAGTGTCAGTAGTTATCCTAAGCCGAGCACTAATCTTGCATCAACTAGTTGGTATTTTTCACAAAAAGATTCGCGTTGGGGTGATAAAAAAATCGGCAACTCAAAGACGCTCATGAAATCCTATGGGTGTGCGGTGACTGCAGTCTCAATGGTATTTCGCGAAAAAGGAGCAAGTATTAATCCAGGAGCAATGGCATCTCAGAAAATATTTTACTATGACCTAATTAAATGGCCAGCCACCTGGTCCCCAGATATCAAGTTAGTATCATCAAATTCGCATGGTAATGTTAAATGGGCCACGATTGACTCAGAAATTAAAAAAGGCAATCCTGTAATTGTTTACATTAAGCGTAGTCGTGGTGGTGGTCATTATGTTGTTATTACTGGAAAGGATAGCAAAGATTATATTGTACATGATCCATATTTTGGAGCGAATCTTTATCTCAATACATCAAAATCGCTTGTGGGAAAATTGGGCGTTGATAGTGGTGTGTCAATTGATCAGATGATTATTTATAATTAATTGACAATAATTAATATTATGTTAGTATGATCAGTTATTCGTAGTACCTTGAAAAACCTAACAAAGGAGGTCAATATGACTTGTTTGGATTGTCACAAATTTTCAATGACTATCGACAAGGAGATTGGAACCGTTCCTTATTGTCCTAAAAGAGACATTGTTATCTCGGACGAGTTTTGCCTCTTAGATCATTCGGACTGTTGCGTCTGTGACGGACGATATGACGGAGGGCGTGATAATGGTAAAAAATAGTCGGATTTTATAGGGAGTGCAACGACACTCCCTATAACTACTTTTCAATAAAGATATAGCAATGTCGTAAAAGTTACCTTGTGCGACACTGTCAATATTTCCCGAAGGGACGCTACCAACTAAAAAA
>JBAXPY010000019.1:0-16527 GCA_037132035.1 Candidatus Moraniibacteriota bacterium
ACAGGAACAAATCAAAAAATATTGCCAACTAGACACCGCTGGAGCAGAACTCATGAAAAACGCACTATCTCGATTCTATCTCAGCGCCAGAGCTTATTTTCGCATAATTAAAGTCGCAAGAACAATCGCCGATCTCGAAGAAGCGGAAAATATACAAACCAACCATATCGCTGAGGCCATCCAGTATCGATTCAAAAGCGAATGAGCGCGTTCCAAGAAAAATGTCCAGAAAACCTATTAAATCCTTTTTTAAGATTATTCTTTTCATATCCATTTTATATACATTATGGACCATTTTTTTTCATGCCCCAAAAAGAGAATTACTTTTTGAGTCGAGGACTAAATCCGTCACTCTTTCTGATAATGGGCTTGAAACTAGGCTAAATACGAGTGCGCAGACTGTGGATAACTTTCTTACGGAACAAAAAATTACCCTTTCCGCTCAAGACGAGATACTCCCTGACAAATCTCAAGTGATTCTGCCAGGAGAAAATATCACTATCCACAGAGCACTCAAGATAAAAATATTAGTTGATGGAAAAAAGATTGAAAATTACACCTTATCGAATAGCCTTTCCTTGGCCTTAAAAGAAAATAATGTCATATTGGGTCGCCTAGACAAAACTGTCCCAGATATAAATGGCCTCCTAGAAAACAATCTGGAAATCACAGTTACTCGCATTAATGTGGAAGAAAAGATCATTCCGGAAGATATCGCTTTCAAAACTACCGAAAAAACTGATAGTAAATTGAGCTGGAGAGAAAAGAAAACAGAAATCACAGGGGAGAAAGGCATCCGTGAAGTTAAATATAAGATTACTTACAAGAATAATAAAGAAGTTTCCCGCGTCATTTTGGAGAAAAAAATGACTAAAGAACCGGTGACGGAAGTAATCACACAAGGAACATACGTCAAAACCGGAGCAGTCAAAAAAGGTCAGGGGACTTGGTATGATTTCAAGGGAGGACTGTTTGCTGCCAGCACCACCATTCCGAGAGGAAGTTATGCCAGAGTGACCAATACCGCCAATGGCAAATCAGTCATGGTCCAGATCAATGACTACGGCCCCCAAGGCAAAGGCCGCATCATCGACCTTGACAAAGTCGCCTTCCAAAAAATTGCCTCGCTTGGCGCTGGAGTGATTGGCGTTAAAGTTGAAGAGGTGCTAAATTAACTATCAATCAATAATCTTAGCAATATATGACAACAACCAAACCAAAAAAATCATTAGGTCAAAATTTTCTCCGAGATAATGCCGTTTTAGACAGAATAATTCAAGCTGCCAATTTGAGCGCAGATGATTTTGTGATTGAAGTTGGGCCGGGAGAAGGAGTTTTGACGGAAAGATTAATGAAGTGTGCCAAAAAAGTGGTCGCGATTGAAATCGACAAGGACTTGGCATTGAGACTGGATTCCCGCCTACGCGGGAATGACAAGGTAGAGACTATAAATGCAGATATCTTGGAAATTAATTTGCCGGAATTGATTGAAAAAAACACAAAAATGCACCACACGCCCAACCCCTCTCCTTATCAAGAAGAAGGTAGAAATACATCTCACTACAAAGTAATTGCCAATATTCCTTACTACATCACTTCGCCAATCATTCGATTGTTTTTGGAAACTAACTATCCGCCAACGGAAATGATCCTTATGGTACAGAAAGAAGTGGCAGAGCGGATTTGCGCTAAAGCCGGAAAGTTGAGTATCCTGGCGCTTTCTGTGCAATATTATGCCACACCAGAGTTGCTTTTCACTGTCCCAAAGACTGCATTTTTCCCTGTACCAGAGGTTGATAGTGCAGTTATTAGAATAACGAGAAATGAAAGGCCCGCCTATGCCAAGGCTTCGACGGATGAAACAAAAAAGTTTTTCAAGATTGTCAAAGCGGGATTTTCCGCCAAGAGAAAAACGTTAGTCAATAATCTTTCCAGCAGCTTAAAGCTAGAAAAGGCGTTCGTAGAAGAAAAACTGAAACAAATTGGAATTTCGCAAAATCAAAGGGCGCAGGAGTTGCGGATGGAAGATTGGAAAAATTTAGCCAACTCGCTGTAAGGCAAAAAATTAACCAAAAATAATCTTCACCGCTAGAAAGCCATAGAGAGTGACTACGGCCAGAATCCACCAAAAGACACGCCTTGGGTGGATTTTTTTATTGATCATAATCAGGAAAGCCGCACTACCAAACAAAATCGCCCACCAGAAAAGCCGAAATTCATTAAGGAAAAAAATGCTTAACATGAATGAAACAAAGATCCCTGACGCCACAATTAGGCGGCCTTTTTCTTCTCCAAAAATTACCGGAACAGTGTGCACCCCATCTTTTTTGTCGCCTTCAATATCTTTAAAATCTTTAATTGGCAATGAAAATGTATATGCAATAATCAGCAAAAAAATCACTCGCCAAGACAGATTAGTGATGGTTTGATCTGGTGAGAAAAAAATAAAGCCCGAAAAAAACACCGTGAGCAACGTTAACGCGCTGAGCAAAGAGGCAATAAGTGCAAATCTTTTCAAGCGAAATGGTTCTGCTGAATAAAACCAGGCCATAATCTGATACACCAAAAGTAATATTCCAAACTTGTAGTGCACCAATAGTCCACCAACAATCGAAAGAAAAAACATAATAGCGCCTAACTGCGCATATTGACTAAAAGTAAAAATACCTCTTTGCAACGGTCTTTCTGTGTTGGAAAGCATATCCACGCGATAATCGAAAATATCATTAACAACCACCGACGCCTCCCAAGCAAGAAGCACGCTACTCAAAATCACAACTACGGCCAAAAAGGAGAACAAATTCAAACTAAAATTTTCCGGATATGTAATAAGCCCTATTCCAAGCCCCAAAAACAGCAAGCCCCCGTGAAAGATGACCTGTGGATAACGAAGATTGCGCATGACCGCCCAAAACATTTTTGACTCTGACTTCCAAAAGAAATAGCCCAAAATAGCTAGACTGAGAGGAAAATACATTAAATTTAAATTGTGGGCCAGCGTATAGGCGGGATCAGAAAGCGCAATACCAAAATATTGAGCTTTAGCAAAAAATTGAACAATTTCAAATGAATGTAGAGACAAAATTGACTTTCGCTCAGCCAAACAAGAAAAATAATAGCAAAGTGAAGGAAAGGCGGCCATGAAAAATAATGCGGAATATGTGCCAAGTGCGGTAAAAATGGTCCTTAAAACTTTCCGAGTCTTCACTCCAACCAAAGCTGTCATTACCAATATCCCAATAATAAAAGTGATTTTTGTGCCAAAATATACCACTCCAGAAGGAAGATGTCCAAAAATAGTCACATATTGCCAAAACAAGTCGGCTGGCGTACTTATGAGATAGAAACTCCAAAAAACTTCGCTTCCCGTCCGAATGAGGTCAAAAATAGGTGGAAAAATAATTGCCAGTGATGCCCAGAGCATAAGATAGGCAAGATCAAAGGGCTTTTTCTTAAGGATTACGCTCAAAAAGAGCCAGACAAGAGCAAAGGAAAGAAAAAAGAAAAGCAAGTTATGAATATCCATCACCAAATCAAACAAGGGAGAGTTGGATTTTGCGATAAATTTGTCTACATACAGACGAAGAATAATGATCCCGGAAAAATTCAGACACCAAAAAACCGGATCAATCTTTTTCCTCAAAACATTATCAATAAATTTCACTATCTTATTCATAGGTTCATCTCGCTTATTCACTTGCTCAATTATACATAAAGAGCAGGAAAAAATAAAGGCTTTACGAAACAAATATATCCACGCTTTCGTCGATTAATCTGAGCTAATGAGTAGCAAATGTGAAAAAATATATCCATTTACTTTTCAAAACAAAAGCAACTTTAAATTTGATTTCAAAAAATCCATTTTAGCCCTTCACAAATTGACAACTATTGTGGTATAATTTCACTATATGAAAATAAAAAATATTAGCCTGCCTTTTTTCATTCTCGCAATTCTGATTGTCTCCAGTTTTGCTTTTTATGTTGGTGCAGAAAATAATTCCACCAAGAGCATTTTTCTTGATAGCGACCAAGATGGTCTTTCTAATGAAGAAGAGCTCGTTTATGGTACAGATCCAAATAATCCCGACACAGATGGGGACGGATACTCTGATGGAGCGGAAGTGCGTAGCGGCTATGACCCAACAAAAAAAGCTCCGGGAGACAAACTCGCCGGATTTGTGACGACGTCAAAAACAGATTCTTCCGGTGTTGCTGGGGCTAGCGACCCATCCAGTGCTGTTTTGGGAGATACTTCAGAAAACAATCTCACAATAGATATTGCCCAAAAAATAAGTGAGCTCGCCGAGAAGTCTTCCACTGACAGCACTCCGATTTCTTTGGATGAGCTGCAAGCAACAATCAACCCTGCTCTTGATGCCAGCGCAATCTCAGAAGATGACCTTCCTCAGATTGATCCGAAGGATATAAAAATAAAAAAACAAAACTATGCAAATCTTAGCACTGAAAAAGCTACAGCCAAAAAGAAAGAAGATTGCGTTGATTATTTAACTGCCATAGCCTACATCTTCACCAGCAACTCACCAGAACCAATTACAAAACTACCAGATGCATCAGATATGATTTCAAAAATCACAAAAACAATCACAACAGCTGTCATCACGCAAAGCTCGGCTGGACTGAAAGAGCTCGTTGCTAGTCAACAAAAAGTTGTGGAACAATTGAAGGCCGTGGAAGTCCCCGAAGATTTGGTGGACATCCACACAAAGGCGCTGCGCTTCGCACTATACTCAGAAGGCCTGGGATCACTTTTCCAAGCAAAGGCAGATGACCCAATGACCAGCATCGCCAATCTTTCCAAATTACAAGGATTCATTTCTGTTTTTAGTGATTTTTCTCTAGAAGCACAAAACAAATTTTCAGAATATGGCCTGACTTACGACGAAAACGTCCAGAAAAAGTTGAAAAGCTATGGCATTGATGCTCCAAAAGATTTGAGCGGGCTAGAAACATTGCTAAAAGTTGACACGACAGCAACAACCACCACGGAAACAACGACAACGCCATAATAGAAAATATAACGTTTTTCACAAGCAAAAAACAAAGACGCAGTAAGTTTCTGTGTCCCTATGAACTATATCAAAAAAATGCAAGAAACTCCCAAAAAACAAAAAAGCTATTTTTCAAAGAAAATCACTATCACTTTGCTTTCTTTTATGCTGTTTTTTCTCGCGCTTTCTGCACCGCAAAAAGCCTCCGCATGGGACGCCATTCCTGGAGCAATTTTCAAACAAGCCACGGAAGAAATCTCCTATTCCATTAAAGGCATGATGATGGGATCACTGAAACAAGCAGCAATCAAAATGCTTTCCAAGCAAATGGATCGCTTCATTTCAGGAGTTTCCGGAAACGGCGCAAAATTTATCACTAATTGGGAAGACTATCTAATTGACAACCCAGCAAGAAACGCCCAGCGCTATGCCAATGACTATGTCAGTCGCGCTCTTTCTGGCAAAGGCAGTGTTAGCTATAAAAAAGCTAATAATTCTGTTTTAGGTGCCAGCACAATCGCCGGAGAAGGCTTTGGGAAAGAGGCAGTTCTTGGCGACTCAGCTGAAAGTGTAAATTATGCCGAAACAATCCAAACTATGGCCCAAGATGAAATTCTCGAGCCAAAGGAATGGCAATTGAGTTATCCCGATGATCCAAAAGACATGTTCGAAAGTGATACACTTGCCAACATGAACCTCTACATCAATGGAGATGGCAATGGCGGAAACACAATTTGGAACGCAGAATCAGCAGTGGCCAAAGAATATGCAACAAAACTGGAAAATGAAAAAAGCCAGGCATATGCCGAAGGTGTCTCTGGCCAAGGCTTTTTGGGTGAAAAAATTGATGGCATGGTGGCAAAACCGGGAATATTGTTCAAAGAAATGGAGGCCAACATGGAAAATCTTCCAAATCTCGCCATTTCCAGTGCAACAAGTATCGGGGAGTTGGTTGCTGCCACCGTTTCGAAGGCAATAACGGGAGTTATCAATAAAACCATCAGTGGAGTGGAAAAAACTATCAACAAAGAAGTGAACAAAGTTACAGATAAGGCTGTCAAAGAAGTCAACAAAACAGTCAACTCCTATGGACCGGGAGCGTTATACAAAAAATAATTATGTTGTTTTTCTTGAAATTGAAACAAAAAATATCAAAAACAATACTAACAAGATCACAAAAAAATTATCTTGCTGTTTTGTCTTTGGTGCTTATGTTTGTTTTTCTATATCCACATAGTGCTCTAGCTATTGACAATCCTGTCACATGGGCAGTTAAACTCCTACTTCAAGCCGTCCTTCAATTTTGTTCTCTACTTCTTTCTATGGCAGAAACTATTTTCAAATGGATTGTCAATGCGGACAATATGAAAGCCGTTATGGATAATGATATTGTCTATGGAACATGGCGCACCGTACGGGATGTTTTTAACGTGGCATTCATTATGGTGCTCCTCTTTTCCGCCTTTGCAACCATCTTTCAAGCTCCTTCCAATTTTAATTACAAAAAAATCCTACTCAACTTAGTAATTATGGCCCTTTTGGTTAATTTCAGTTATCCAATTGCACGCTTCATTATTGACGCATCAAACATGATGATGTTTGGCTTTCTTAAAAATCTTGGAGGCACAAACTCATTTATGAAAATCATAAAAGATAGTCATATCAGTGGGATATTCACTGCAACTAAGCCAGACCTCCTCTATCTACTTTCTGCTATCGTTTTTACCTTCATTTTTGCTGTAACATTACTCGTCATTGCAGTTCTCTTGGTAATCAGAACCATTGCACTCACAATTTACATCATTTTTTCACCCATCGCTTTCATTGGACCGATTGTCCCTGGCACAGCCATTGCTTCTGCTGGCAGTGATTGGTGGAAAGAATTCATGAAATATTGTTTCTCTGGACCGACAATGATTTTCATGTTATACATCGCCAGCCGCATGTTTTCCGCCATAAGCTCACAGCAGATACAAATGGGTACCATAGCACTAACGCAAGTTCCAGGTGCCGATGTCACACCAGCTTTAAGTAATTTAATTCGTGATGCATCTTTTTTCTCCTTGCCAATTGTCATCCTCTGGCTCGGGATTATTCAAGCTCAAAAATCTGGCATTGCTGGCGCCGGAGCAGTGGTTGCAATGGGCACAAAAGCAATAAACAAAGCAGGGAAATGGGCAGCCGGAGCACCAGCTGGAGCTGCCTGGTGGGCAGCTAAGAAGACTGGAGTTCCTGGCGGAGTACAACAAAAATGGGCCCAGTTCAAAAAATCAGGGTCCGACAGACAAGCAGAGCGAGAGGCAAGAGTTGCTGGAGCGCTTGGTGTGCCGAGAGTACAAGGTCAAATGCAAGCTAAGAGAGTCAAGGAAGCCGGAGAAAGCCATGATGCAACAAATAGGGAAGATTTAGATCTCGAAGGACTAGCCGCTTCGAGCGACAAGTTTGAAAGTGCTGCCGCCATAATGGAATTAGCCGCACGAGGATTAGCCGATAATACACAACTAGACAATGTTCGCCAACAATTTGGTGATAATAGTCAAGTAACCAGACAACTGGAAAATAAAATGAAACCCTACGCTGCCGATGCTGTTTTCACAAAAAATGGAGTTCTTGACGAAGCTGGGTTAACGCGCTATATGCAAAGTGATAACTTCAACCCTGAAAAATTGGGAGCAGCTGCATTAGGCAATGCAAGATTAATGGATATCGGACTTAGGACAGGCACAATCAATAATGACAACCTTGAAAAATCAAGGAAGAAAAGCCCAGAACACGAAAGAGCTATTGTCGCCTCTCTTGCCAGCGCAGCCAGCGCCACTGATTTACAAGATATTGCAGGCATAGAAGCAGCAAGAAATGCTCCTGGAATGGTACAAGGAAGCGCTGAATGGATAGATCTCGATAATCAGCTCCGCACCGCCAGAAAAGTTCAAACAGCGCATTTTGCTCAAACAGGCAAGTTCCATGCTGGAGTCAATCAAGCATCAAGAGCTGATATCATAAGCAGACTAAATGCAGATACCGCAAAAAGAATACATTCGGATACGACCGGAAATGCAAGTCTAATGAACGAGTTTGTTGAGAATCTTGATCCAGGTAAATTAAAGGCTATTATCATGGCCAATGATGGACCGGCGCAATCTGCTATACTCAATGCCACAAGAACCAACGCGGCGGCAGCGGCGGCATTAGCAGCTAATCCCAACTCTAGCGCGAGAGGAGCAAGAAACCTTAGAAGAGTAAATGGAGATACCGAGCTACAAAGCATGGCTTAATTGGTTTTTGTTTTTTATCATGTATCATGAATGATTATTTAGAAAAAAAGGGGAAATTACCCCTAATATTACAAGACTTTCTTTCATCAGATACGTCTTATCTTGAAACGGAACGTGTTTGTTTTATGTATGAACTGAATGAAAAAGAACTAAGCATACTATCCTATCCGATCGCCATCATCTTTATTGGCGAATTGAAGCTAGAAGATTACCCGTCGTTAATTTTTAAAAAGCTGAACCGATCGGAGCAAATCATTTACGGCATTTCATTTGAAATAAATCAGAGAATCTTTGCTCGTTTCCCAGATTTTTTCAAAAATTCTCAAGATTTATCGGAAGAATGGTTTAGAAAAAAGGCTAATCCATCAATGACAGAGGATGAGGCCTGGAAGAAAGTTCTGGAACTAGAGCCATGGATTCTAGAAGAAGAAAAAGAAAAAGCAGAAAAAAGAAGAAAGGCGGAGGAGGAAATACGAAAACAGCAAGCTCAACTAGAAAAACTACCAATCAACGTAGCTCTAGAGAAATATCCTGAATTAGGAGAACAATTAATTACATCCAACCACATTAAACTGAAAATGTTTCCTGAACCAATTAGGCCATCAATTAAAAACTGGCTCGCTGATTACACATTCACCATCGGCATCAGTAATCATGACCCAATCATACGCGGTGATTATCTGTTTAAGGGCGACAATGCGGCGTCTCTTTCCGCTCAAGATCGTGAAAAACTAACCGATATTATCAAATCATTTGAAGAAAAAATCCCTCTCACGATCAATACCAAAACAAAGCAAGTCGTCTTTATTGCTCCAGAAAGAAAAGAAGCACCACGAACCCCAATAAGACCAGCCGTTAACCAAAATATTGCTCGCAGAGATTTGGAGCCAACTGAAATCAGAAGGGGACAGGAAAGCTATCCGCAAAAAGAAATTCTACCTCAACTACAAAAAAGATTTCAATCAGACGAAGAAAGAATCAGCGCTTGGAGAAAGGATTTGCCAGAAAAAAGATTGCAGACCGATGAAAGCCGGAATGAAAACATCAGATTTTCTTCCCCCCAAACATTCTCCACAGAAAAACCACCAGAAACTCCTCGCCCAGCCGCGCCCAACTATCCAGCCCAAAAGCCAGTTGCCAGAATTAATTATGCCACGCCAAGACCAATGCCAAGAAATGTGGTAAACTTAAGAGAGGAGTAATCACAATTTGAAATTAGAAATTTAAAATTTTAAATCAATATCAAATTCTAAATTACTAATTTCAAATTATCCCCATGATATTCAACGTCCCCCAATTTATTGATATTGAAGATAAGATTGTCGGTCCGCTCACAGCCAAGCAACTCGGATGGGTTGCGGCCGGTGCGGTCCTCGCATTGCTTAGCTATGCAATGTTCGACAAATCAACTTTCATCGTTTCTGCCCTTATTCTCGCAGTAGTTTTTGGAGCGCTTGCCTTTTATCGTCCCTATAATCAACCCCTCATTAAGTTCATCCTATCCTCAATCACATTCATCATCCGCCCAAAAATGTATATTTGGAGACGAACGCCAGAAAAAGTTCAAAGGGCCGTTGCTAAAAAAGAAGATAATGCGCCAATAATCAACAGAAAGAAATTCGATTCCCAAAAAGTCTCTGACATCTCGGCTATTCTTGACCATCAAGGCCGCTAAAACATACATAGAAATAAACAAAACTATCAGCTTGCACCAAACACACGCAGTGCCCAGCTAAAAAGCGGGTGAATCTACGCTAAAAAAAATATGGAAAAACTTTATTCGCAAAAACTTACTAAACAATCCGCCACATCACCGACGCAGCAATATCTAGATGTAGCAGAGGTGAAAGAAGATGTTATTGTCCTCAAAAACGGATCAATGCGTGTTGTGCTCGCCGTTTCAGCCATCAACTTCGACCTCAAAGCCACAGACGAACAAGAAGCTATCATTAGTCAATATCAAAACTTTCTCAATTCAGTTGATTTTCCACTACAAATCCTGATCAGTTCACGAAAATTGAATATCGACACCTATATTGAATTTCTAGCAACCAAAGAAAAGCAGCAAAAAACTGAACTGATGCGCTTACAAATATCTGAATATAAGAATTTCATCACACAACTAGTTTCTATGTCTGATATTATGGATAAAGCTTTTTATCTAATTGTGCCATTTTCTCCGATTGAAAATGAGGAAAAAAACTTTTTCAGTAATTTTTCCAATATGATAAACCCTAAGAGAGGTATCTTGGAAAAAAGAGAAACATTTGAGACATATAAGAGTCAACTCTATCAAAGAGTTGACCATCTGACTGCTGGTCTTTCTGGCATTGGTGTCAAACTCGTCCCACTAAAAACCAAAGAGCTCATTGAACTCCTATTCAATTCCTATAACCCAACAGTATTTAATTCCAAGGGCTATATTGACACGGAAAAAATGGAACTCAAATAAGGAATTTGAAATTATAAATTTGAAATTTAAAATCAATTTTAAATGCTCAAATTAAATAATTTTAAATTTAGTGATTTTGATTTTAATTCAAATTTCTAATTTAAGAAAATGCTAAACCCATTCGCCAAAAAAGATACGGACAATATCGCTCAAACAAAAAAACCATCTCCACCACAAAATGATGTTTTAGAGTCGGAAAAATATTATCAAGAGGGCCTTGCAAAGCTCAATGACATCATCGCTCCAGCGGCCATCCAGATTATGCCAAAATCAATTCGCATCGGAGAGACGATCGCTCAAACTATCTTTATTATCGCCTACCCCCGCTACCTGCATAGCAATTGGTTTTCACCAATCATAAACATCGATATGCCGATTGACATCTCCATGTTTGTTCATCCAGTTGATACATATGATATTCTGAAAACCCTGAAAAAAAGCGCTACACAGGTTGAATCGCAAATTCAAATTGAGCAAAGCCAGGGACTCATCAGGGACCCCTCATTGGAAACTGCCCAGCAAGATATTGACGAACTCAGAGACAAGTTGCAACAAGGAACTGAGAAATTTTTTCGCTTCTCCCTCTACATCACAGCTTACGGCGACAGCGAACAAGCCGTCACTAAAAGCATACGAGCAATTGAGGCAATCCTTGAAGCGCAACTCGTCTACGTCAAACCTGCTGTTTTCAAGTCAGAGCAAGGATTCAATTCATCACTACCACTTGCGAATGATGAGTTAGATGTGGGCACCAACATGAATAGCTCACCGCTTTCCACCACCTTTCCCTTCGTCTCATCAACCCTCTCTTCTAATGCTGGAATTCTTTATGGCATCAATCGCCACAACAACAGCCTAATCATATTCGACCGTTTTCAAATGGAAAATGCCAATATGGTTGTTTTTGCCAAATCCGGTGCCGGAAAAAGTTATACTGTTAAGCTCGAAGTGCTACGATCAATGATGATCGGAACAGATGTGATTATTATTGATCCAGAAAATGAATACCGCCATCTTTGTGATACTGTCGAAGGCACTTTCATCAAAATATCGCTCAATTCTCCCAATCATCTCAATCCCTTTGATCTGCCAAAGGTCGGCGAAGATGATGACCCAGAAGATATCTTGAGAAACAATATTGCCAATCTCCTGGGACTACTGCATATCATGCTTGGATCAATTACTCCAGAGGAGGATTCTGTTTTAGATCGTGCTATTCATGAAACATACAGCATTAGAGACATTACTGCCGAAGTGGATTTTAATACTCTAAGCAAAGACGCTTTCCCAACTATGTCCGACCTCTACCAAGTATTGCGCAGTCTCGATGGCGGTGAAGTTCTTGCTATTCGTCTTGAAAAATATACAGAAGGCATTTTTGCTGGATTTCTTAATCATGCCACCAACGTTAGAGTAGATAATCAATTGGTCGTGTTCAATATCCGCGATATGGAAGAGGAACTCCGACCCGTTGCAATGTACATTGTTTTGCAATTTATCTGGAACGAAATGCGCACCAACATGAAGAAGCGCTTGGTCTTAGTTGATGAAGCCTGGGTTATGATGAAATATGAAGACGCCGCTTCCTTTCTTTTTGGCCTAGCCAAACGTTGCCGAAAATATTTCACAGGCCTCACAACGATCACGCAAGATGTTAATGACTTTCTTTCTTCCCGTTATGGGAAAGCAATTGTGACCAACTCCTCCTTACAACTACTTCTCAAGCAATCTCCTGCTGGAATCGATGTGATTTCCGACACTTTTTATCTCACAAATCAGGAAAAGTTCCTACTCCTAGAAAGCAACGTCGGGGAAGGCATCTTCTTTGCCGGAACCAATCATGTTGCGATTAAAGTTATTGCGTCCTATTCAGAGGATCAGATCATCACAACGGACCCCTCACAGCTCCTCGATATCGAAAGAGCCAAAAAAGAACTGAGTGAAGAGGAAGACTAGAAAGCTGAGAAAAAGCATTTAATCACGAAATAGAATTGATAGCTTATTTAGCCATAAATATGTCACAAGAAACCGAATATAAAAACAATCTAAATAGAGAAAGGGGTGGGCGAAATTCTAGTGCAATAAATCCAAAGAATTCACTCAATAAAATTGCAAACAATGTTGCCACCTCCATTTCAATCATTGGTCTACTTGAAATTACGGATATATTTTTTCTCGTAGCCATAATGGCTGCCATGGCAAAGGATATTCTTGATTGTTTTGTCATTCCCGCTTTTCCCGTCATAGGGACAGCATTGACGCTCATGGCCTCATTCACTATTATGGCCGCAATGTTTATTTGCGGGGCCAGCTCAACTCATCGATCCAAGGCGGAAAATCTAGCAGGAAAGGCCGTTAAAAAATGGGGCGTACTGGCAGCGGGAACTTGTTTTGAATTTTTCTTTGGATTAAATTTCATTCCAACAGAGACAGTTACCGCCGTCATTATTTTTGTTTTCATTCTTCAGGAAAGGAAAGCCTCTCGCGAAGAACGAAAAAAAGAGGAAGAAGAAAATACTCAAATGGCAGGCGCGTATGCCTAATAAAACCAAAAAATGTACCACCACCACAAAAAGATTCCAAAAACAAGACAAGGGTTTTTTTCTGCCAACCAGGAAACGCTTATTAGTTTTGCTGTGGCTATATTTTGTTTTTTTTCAAGTTCGTTTTTCCCCACACAAAATACCGCCCAAATTATAACAAAAAACATATTCTTTTTAGTCTTACTTCCAAGTCTCTACATCAAATTAATCCTAAATAAAAACCTCTCCGACTTTGGCTGGAATCTTAAGCATAACGCACTAGCGCTTCGTTGGGGCATCGGCGTCACTATTTTTACGCTTTTTCTCTTTTATTTGATGCTAAATTTTAGTCAATTTAAATCCGACTACATACTGGAAGACTACATAAAGAACAGTTTCTGGCTTTTTCTGGTTTATGAATTAATCATCATTAATTTTCGTGTTTTCATTTTCAGCTATTTCTTTCAAGGCTTTCTTCTTTCAATTTTTCAAAAACAATTTGGCCAACTAGCCATCACTATTCAAGCAGGGCTTTTTTTTGCACTTTTCTTCTTTACTAAAACTATCTCTTGGCAAATAGCGCCCCTAATTTTCCTTTCAATTGCAGGAGGATTTCTCGCCTACAAAACAAAATCATTTTTCTATTCGTATTTTATGAGTATTTTTGTTATAATAATCCTAGATGCGTATGTTATTTATTTATCCAAATGAAAATTAAAGTGAGAAAACTACTATTCACAGTTTTTGCCATAATCAATATCTTTTCCTTCACCGTATCTCCAGTACTGGCAGGATTTGATATTGTTAGTATTGCCAATCCAGTTAAAATGATGGATGATGTATTCCAAGATCTCGGCGTTGACAAGAGCGAGTTGAAAAATACCATCAAAACTGTCAACGTATCTAGAAAAAAAAAGAACCCGCCGCAAGTTTCCCTGACTTTCGACCCAGCCAATCCTGTGCCAGGAGAAAAAGTTTCCGTTACTGCTATGCCAACCTACTTTATCAACACGACAGAAGATCTTTATTTCACCTGGTACATTAGAAGCAAGCGCTGTGATAGCCCCACAGCAGCTGACAAGGCCATGTGCGACCTCAATAATGATGGCAGTGTCAATATTAAGGATTATAAAATCAAAGCTACTCGCATTTTGGTTAATAATGATTATCTCTGGGATCAAACTCCTTCTCCGTATTCTAGCCATAGTGATAATGACGGATATGTGTCTGTCCATGGCGGTGACGATCAAAGAGGAAAAACGAACCCACATTGCTATATTCATGATGTTGATTCTGGCGATGAGTTTGAACTTGGAGGCTGCGATGATACAAAAGACGGACATCTTTTTCCTCAAACAAATAACGGGGACACTACGGGAGATGGGACCTTTGGTGCAAGTGAAGAAGAATTTTGGCATACCAACCCTAATAATAACGATACTGCCGGGACAGGAAACACTGATGAAGCTAATGTTACTGGGCTAGGAGAAAACACATTCATCTTTACCTATACCGAAGGTGACATGGTTGGCGTTGCTGTCGAAGGATCTTCCGTTGAGCCAACGCAATATCAAGACGCCTCATATAAAACGATGTGGGCCTTTAGCAAAAATAAATGCGAAATTGATCCGGATAAAGGCAGCACCGGCGGCTATCCGAAAACCACAACAACTGGTCCAACGACGCACGCAAACACAAAAGCAGATCATTCCACCACACCAGGTGCTCCTCCAATCCTATACGCAGCCACTGATTACACAACAACCGTAACAATTACAGTTACCGAGGAAATTGTTGAGGGAACGCAAGTTAATGATAATGCCGACATTAGAACAAAAACAAAAACCGTGACCACGGTGACTTATATTGGGACAGATCCAGCTCTTCTCCTGACAAACCCCGTGCTCAATGAGACAACACTTTCCTCCACTTGCCCATCGAGCCTCGCTGAGTCAGGCGGGATTCTTGATGGCTACACATGCGTCGGAGCAGATGCGATCAGTGACCCAAGCAATCCAATTAATATGACCAACATGACCGTTCAGGACCTAAACGACTGTCTCATTTCTAATCTCGTAGCCCCGTCAGAAGGTGGGGGAGCAACTGAAAAGCTCGATCTTTCATTGAAATACACTCCAGAAAATCCCATCAATGACCCAAGTGATAAAAAAAATGGTGACGAATTGTCCTTTACAGCCTCAGCCGCCAATGCAACAAACATCTCATACCTCAATTACACATGGGAAGTTTTTGCAAGCAATGAACCAAATCCAGACAGCTGGGGAACAGCTCTTACAAAAACCAACCTAGATGGCGCTACACAAACGTCAGGACTTGGGATAAACACGCTTAAATTCAATTTGAATTTTACCAGTCCTAAAAAATACTTAAAAGTAATGGTAACAGCGAAAGATACTGTAACTGGCGGTGAAAGAGAGGGGCATACAAATGTCGTTGTTCCAATTTTTTCTTCGGATGAAAGAATTAAGGTCTATACAGCTGGCGCATACTTCAAATCGACAGACCTATCCTCACCTCCCTACATCAAGCTTGTAGATGAAATATCCAACACACCAATCCAGGAAAGATGTCTCTTCGAAGACCCAGCTGATTCAACCATTAAAACGCCCCAATCAACTTGTGAGGTAGCCAAAGACGAGTTAATCGCACTTGAGATTGATAATGCGGATAACTTTAAAGATATCCTCTGGACAATCGACGGAAAAACCCAGATATGTCCGCCAGACCCAACTGATCCAACAATCAATAAGTTTGATAAGTGCGTTGATTCAACAACTGGAACGGCGACCTCACGGACATACTTCCCAATTCTAAAAGAACCCGGAAGTCAATACAACGTCACACTATCAGCGTTAAATAAAACAACAGGTGAAAAGCTTGATTTGGCAAGAGTATTCAAGGTTTATGTGCCTGAAGTACAAATCATTCCCGTGACACAGGTTGGCGGCACGACCGACACTTGCCTTGGACTATTTTTGGGAAATTACCAAGACATCAAGGGTACCCTATATAAAGACCGCAGCGACACAAAATTTCAAGCACTCACAGGAAACAATATTGAAATTGCGCCCAAATTCTATGGGACAACTACTCCAAAAGTAATAACCACCGATGCCTATAATTATCAATGGAACGTTGATGGAAAAGTAATTACAATAGATAATTTCAAAGAATATGGTTATAGTATTGATCTTAATAATTACGGAAAATTAATCCTTCCCCCAAAAGACAATGGTGAAGTTTATCTC
>JBAXPY010000020.1:0-16380 GCA_037132035.1 Candidatus Moraniibacteriota bacterium
TTTAAATGATAAATCGACTAGGGCCATCATTCGATTTTGGATGATGTACTGCGTATTTTTGCTTCAAATATCAAAAAATGCTAGACTAGGGAAGATGCTGAAATATTTTATAAAAATTAAAACGTGGTTGAGGGATTATTGGCCGATTTGGCTTTTGCTTTTAATTTCCGCCATTGTCTATCGCGCCTGGCTTTCTTTCGCCATTTTCTCTCATGCGGATTATTGGTGTCAGTTTTCAGATGTCACGCGCGATTATTTGCATTATTCCGCTTGGAGTGCTAGATCCGGTCTTGGTGCTCCCAATTTGTTGCTCTGGGGATGGGTGGTCAATTTTTTGGCGGGCTTTTTTGGCTTTTTTGGTTTTGACTCTAACATTTCCGATAAGTTCTTGATTTTTTGGCCATTCGCTTTTTTAACTCCGCTTTTCTCCTATCTTTTTGCTAAGCAGGTGTTGAAAAATAAAATGGGAGCGTTTGTGGCTGCGCTAGTTTTTTCTTTCAATACCTACTATCTGGCGATTAACACACAAGGCCATTTGGGACTGTCACTTGGCGGGACATTCGCACCGCTTGCGATGTTTTTCTTTTGGCGCTATTTCGATACGGGGCGCAAAAAAAATCTGTTAGCCTCGGCGCTGGTTTGTCTCATTATTGGTGGGTATGATTTCCGTGTTTTTTACATTTTATTTTTTATTCTTTTCGCTTTGCCATTTTGGTTGCTTTTTGCTGAGAAGGGAGTTGGGCAAAAGAAAATATTTTTCCGTCAAAATTTTTCCGCTATGGCGCTTTTTTTTGGATTGATTTTTCTTCTCAATCTTTTCTGGGTTTTGCCAACTGCGCTGACGGGGTCATTGGAGAGTAATAATATTGTTACACGTCCCTTGGTGGATAATAATTTTTCTTTGGATTTGGGAGAAACGTTGACACTTTTCCACCCTTTTTGGAATGGATCGGAGCCGAAGTGGTTTGATGATCAAAAAATCCCCTTTTATTTTTGGCTCATTCCGCTGATGGTGGTTTTGGGAACCTATTGGAATCGCAAAAACAAGAAAATTCTTTTTTGGTTTGCCGTTTCTCTGGTTGCAGTTTTTGTTTCCAAGCAAGACGCTTTGCCCTTGAAGGGTGCTTATGTTTGGTTGCATCAAAATTTTCCCGGTTTCAATGCGTTTCGCGAAGCGAGTAAATTCTATTTTGCTATCGCACTGGCATACTCGATACTTATTGGTGCGTTCGTGGCGTATGTTGCCACACATCATGCCAAAAAGAAATTTTTAGTTTGGGGTGTTTTCTTGGGAGCGAGTCTTATTTTTCTTTGGAATACAAAGCCACTCTTGACTGGTGAGATGTATGGCCTGTTTACTCCGCAAAAAATTGATGCGGATGATCAAAAAATTCGCAATTATGGCTTTTCGCAGACCGGATCATTTCGCACTCTCTGGAATCCGACTGATTCGATGTGGGCCAGTTATTCCATATATCGTCCCAAGATTAACGAGATTGAAACCAGAAGAGGAGATTGGAAGGGGATTAAGGATTATGCCGATTTGCAAGGCGGGGAGGCGGGCGGGTTGGAAAAAAACCAATTATTTTTTGCGGAAAAATTTGCTCAGCGGTTGCTTTCTGAATCGGCAGTGCGTTATCTGATTTCTAGCCCGAGCAATCTATTTATAGTCAAAAATCTGCTAACTAGCTCCGACTGGAAGGTGGTGGACCTGGGATTAGAAAATAAATTGCTTTTTGAGAATCAAAAAGTTCGTCCCAGGATTTATCTCACGCAGGAGATGGAAACAATTCATCGGGAGGTCGATTTTAATCTGGTTGATTTTGCAATGGAAAATGCTTCGCGCTGGAATCTTGTGCTGGAAAAATTGGACAAACCAGTTTGGTTGAATTTTTCGGAAGGTTATCATCCTGACTGGCAAGTGACTTGTGGCGATACGCCTTGGTATACGTTGCTTTCCAAAAAAACTATTTTTTCTTCGGAAAATCACCGCGTGACGGATGCTGGGCTTAATGCGTTTTTTTTAGATCCAAGTGTTGTGCGAAAAACTTGTCCAACCAGGAAGGACGGGAAAATCGCACTCAGTCTCTATTATCGTCCACAAAGCTATCTCTACTTAGGTGAGGTAATCTCGATTGGGACTGTTTTGATTTCACTGCTGGCACTTGTTTTCTGGAAAGAAAAAAAGAGAAAATGAGAATATTATTCAAAAAAAAGATGCAAAATAATTTAGTAAAAAAAGCAATTGACTTCATTAAAGCGGAAAAGCGTTCGTTCCTGGCGTTAGCTTTTTTGCTGTTAATTTTTTCGGTGAATTACGTTCTTTATGCTAAGCACAAAAAAACAACGGAGTCTTGTGCTGAGGGAAAATGCTTAACTGAAATTGTGGAAAAACCACAATTAACGAAAGAATATGGCTACTATTTTGTGGATGATTTATTTGCAGATCAAGAGAGTGGTTATTATCGTCTGACTTTTCAAGAAAAATCTGATAAGGCTGAAAAAGTTTTGCTGAAGTTGAATGCCTATGCTGGCAAAGAGATTCAAATTGGAGAATTTATACTTGACCCTTCGAATGAATTTCGCTCACGGGAAGTCCTTTTCTTTTTGCCGGAAGGTTTTGATGGCTTGTTGTTTCAAAAAGAAAATTCCAGCTTGGCGGGAAATGTTTTCATAGAAACAGTGAATATTTCCAGACTTAATGCTGCCAATCTTTCTGAGGCAACATCGCTGAAAAAAACAATCATTGGTAAAACAAATACAAGTGCGATTGAATCCAGCCAGCTGGGCGCTGATTATTCATTTCTCGGCCTAAAGGAAGCAAAAAGCACGCTTGGGCAAGTTTTTCAGGCAAATGATGCCATTATTTCTGCCGTAGCGATGAAAATTGATATTAACAAAAATGTCAATCCTGGCAGTAGGCAATACGTATTGAGTCTGCGGGAGGTCGAATATGACAAAAAGAAAAAAAGTGTTTCTCTTATTGGCCCGGTGCTTTTTGATCTTTCTTTTTCTGCTAGTAGCATAGAGAAATATCGTCAAATTGACGGATCTTTCCTTTTCCCGTTATACGGAGCGCTAGAGAAAGATAAATATTATTTTGTGAGTTTGGACAATTCCAAGGTGGAAGTTGGGGAGCAAAATTATTTGGAGCTTAGGGGAAGTCAGGATAGCGATAGCTATCCAAATGGTTTTGTGGTAATGAAAAAAAACAAAAACTTATCCATAGCTGATGGTGACTTATACTTTAAGATTTATGGGGCCAACTATTCCCTAGAAGATGAAGCAAAGATTTTAAATGGAGCCAGGATTGAAGAATTTGGCAAGGGAATGGGCAAATATTCTTATGCTACTACGGGGAAATTTATGGATTTGCTGGATCTCAGTAGTGCTTCGCCTGGAACAGATTTTAGCGATAGCTATCGGGTTATTTATGCGCCTGCCAAAGATAACGCTAGCTTTAGCTATATTGTGAATACGATTTATCCGATGGGTAGCGTAAATTTTTCTGCTACGCAACTTAAGGCGGGTTGGAAGAAAATCAAAGTGAGTTATTCTTTTGATCAAAACAATTGGGTTGATTTGCCATCTTCAGAAAAAGCGGAAATCGCTAAGCCTGAAGATGATTTGCTGGCTGATCAATCCGGAGCAACTGACAGTGGTGAGAGCGACAATTCAAATAGTAATTCCGCAATAGATATTTATTCTGATGCGACCGTGCAAGAAAATGTGCAAGTTTTCAATGCGGATATTGTTCCGCCAAAAGAGGCGCAGACAGTTTATTTCAAAATTACTTATGACCAAACAGATAAAAGCAAAGGGCGTTATTTCGCAATCAAAAATTTAAAAGTAACGGCGGATTTAAAAATGTAATAATATGTTTAGAGAATTTTTTGAAAAAAGTTTAATTGGAAAAATACTAGAGGTGGTTGTACTTTTTGCGGCAATTGTAATGGCTCGTTATTTTCAATGGGAAATCGCCAACACTGTTTTTTTTGTTTTATTTGTCCTTTTGCTCTTGCATCCAATCCCCAGTCGCTTTGCTGCTTTTGGGGTGGTTTTTCTTCTCGTAGTAACAGCGGTTTTGTTTCTCGTAAAGCGAAATAATTGGGCTGACATATGTTCTATTTGGGCCTATTATCTCATGTTTTTCACGGCCATGCTTTCCTTTTCCCAATTGCAAAATGATGAAAATGGTGCTACAATTGCCAAGGATAAATAATCATTAATTAATTGATTTATGGAAGAAAAAAAGGACATTTCAGTTATTATCCCACTCTACAATGAAGAAGGTAATGTCATTGAAATGCACAGAAGAATCAAAGAGGCTTGTCAGGATTTGGGAAAAAGTTTTGAAATTATTTTCATCAATGATGGTTCGAAGGATAAAACAGCCGAGGAGTGCCAGGGTCTTTCCCCGCTGCGCTTGATTAATTTTCGCAAAAATTTTGGGCAAACCGCTGCTTTTGATGCTGGCATAAAAGCGTCTCGAGGGGATGTGATTGTTATGATGGATGGCGATTTGCAAAATGATCCTGCGGACATTAAGCTGCTCTTGGCGGAAATGGAAAAAGGTTTTGATGTCGTAGCTGGTTGGCGCTTTCAAAGAAAGGATCCAGTAAGCAAAAAAATCTTTTCTCGTGGTGCGAATATGTTGCGAAAGATTTTAATTCAAGACAAGATTCATGACTCTGGTTGTAGTCTCAAGGCGTACAAAAGAGAGTGCTTTAAAGATGTCGATCTCTTTGGTGAGATGCATCGTTTCATTCCGGCTATTTTGGAAATGCAGGGTTTTCGAGTTGGTGAGGTGAAGGTTAGTCATCATCCACGCGTTCATGGGGTAACGAAATATAACTGGAGGCGGGGAGTGAAGGGCTTTGTTGATATGGTTTCGATTTGGTTTTGGCGAAAATATGCCAACCGCCCCTTGCACCTTTTTGGCGGTAGCGGGATAGTTTTGTCTTTTGTGGGAGTTTTGATTTTAATTTGGATGGTGATTGAAAAAATATTTTTTAACGCTTCACTTTCGGAAAAGATTTGGCCACTGATGGGGATATTTCTGATTCTTATTGGCATCCAGCTATTTATTTTCGGACTCTTGGCGGACATTCTTATTAAAAATTACTACAAAAGCCAAGGGCATATGAATTATTCGATCAAAGAAATAATAGAAAGCTAAAAATTAATTTTAGATAAAATATTATGAAAATTGCAGTCATTGGAACGGGTTACGTTGGTTCAGTTACTGGGGCATGTTTTGCCGAAATGGGCAACACAGTTATTTGCGTGGACAAGGATCAAAAGAAAATCGATTTGTTTAGTTCTGGTAAAGTGCCACTGCATGAAGATGATCTTGATGAGTTGGTAGAGGAGAATCTCAAGGCGAAAACTTTGCGCTTCACGACTAATTTTGAAGAAGCCTTGAAGGCTAGCAATATCTTGTTTATTGCGGTGGGAACGCCACCTAATGAAGATGGTAGTGCGGATCTCAGTCATGTTCTCGACGTCGCTCGTTCGATCGGTCAAATGATTGACCACCCATTGATTGTGGTGGACAAATCCACTGTGCCAGTTGGTACAGCTGATTTGGTTCGTGCAACGATTGCTGAGGAACAAAAAAAACGGGGAACTGATATTTCTTTTCACGTTGTGAGTAATCCGGAATTTCTGGCTCAAGGGTCGGCTGTCAAAGATTTCATGGAACCTAGTCGCGTGGTCATTGGAGCGGATGATCCGGCAGTAATTGAAACAATGCGAGAATTATATGGTCCATTTATGCGCAGAGAAAGTCGATTTTTTGCCATGGATCCGAAAACGGCCGAAACGGTTAAATATGCTGCTAACAGTTTTTTGGCTGTTAAAATTTCCACTAGTAGTGAGTTGGCAAATATTTGCGCTCGTGTCGGAGCGGATTTTGATCATGTTAGAAGAGCGATTGGCGCTGATCCGAGAATTGGCGAGCACTTTATCTATGCCGGACCGGGTTTTGGTGGCAGTTGCTTTCCGAAAGATGTGAAGGCCTTGGTCAAAATTGCCAAAGATCATGGTTATGATGCCGAGATGTTCAAGCAAACTCTTGCAACAAATGAAAAGCAAAAACAAGTCCTCAGTAATATGATTGTGGATAAATTTGGGCAGGACTTGAAAGGCAAGATCTTTTCTGTTTGGGGATTGGCTTTCAAAGCGGGAACGGATGATATGCGCGAATCTGCCGCCATAGCAATCATCAACAAACTCATTAGTCTCGGAGCGAAAATTCAAGCCCATGATCCAGAAGCAATGGCAATGGCGAAAACTCCGGCATATTTTGGTGACAACCCGAGCATTGCTTATTTCGAAAGTAAATATGACGCGCTTGATCACGCTGATGCGTTATTAGTCATCACAGAATGGAAAGAATTTAGAAGTGTTGATTTCGATGAAATCAAAAAACGTCTAAAGCAAGCTGTGGTTTTCGATGGACGGCTACTCTATGAACCAAAAAAAATGAAGGAACTTGGGTTTGAATATCACTCAATTGGTCGGGCTTCTTTGTAAATCTATCGAGAAAGCCACATAACTATGAAAGTATTATTTTTCAACTATGAGTATCCGCCATTGGGCGGGGGAGCTGGTAATGCGTCCAAGAGCATATTAAAAGAATATGCTCAATTTTCCGATTTGGAAGTTGACTATGTGACCTCTTCCTATGATAGCGAATATCACCGGATTAATGTTGGCGATAAAGTTTGTGTTCATCAGTTGCCAATTGGAAAAAATGAACAAAATGCAATGTATCAATCGCAGAAAGATTTGATTGTCTATTCATGGAAAGCCTATTTTTTTGCAAGAAAATTGATTAAGCAGGCTAGACAGAAAAAAAAGCCCTATAACTTGACCCATTCTTTTTTTGCGGTTCCGTGTGGATTTGTTTCAATGTTACTCAAGTTTGAATTTGGCTTACCCTATATTATTTCAATTCGTGGTTCGGATGTTCCATATTACAGTGAACGCTTTATGCGGATTTACTTTATTCTCAAATGGCCAATCGTATTTATCTGGAAAATGTCTGCCGCCGTCATTGCTAATAGCCTCGTGATTAAAAATCTGGCACTAAAAAGCAATCGCAAACAAGAAATCGGCGTGATTTATAATGGAGTTTACACGGATATTTTCAAGCCAGAGGAGGAGACAATTCTGCATGAAAATTTCACCATTCTTTGCGCATCACGACTCTCTCGGCGAAAAGGTTTTAACTATGTCGTTGATGCTTTTGCAAAAATTTATATGAAGTATCCCAATCTTCGATTGACGATTGCTGGTGGCGAAGGCAACGCGGAGGGAGAGTTGAGACAACAGGTTAAGGACTTGAGCATTGAAGATAGAGTTATTTTTACTGGTCTTGTTAATCCTAATACTGAATTTGTGCATCATCATCGCGCTGCGGATGTTTTTGTTTTGCCATCGGACAATGAAGGGATGAGCAATAATATGCTGGAAGCGATGGCGAGCGGTATGCCAATTATTATGACACCGACTGGCGGAGCTGATGAACTGATTGCCGAGGGAGTGAATGGGTATATCGTTAAATTTAGAGATAGTGACGATATCGCCGAAAAATTGGAAAAATTAATTAACAATCCAGAATTAACCAAAAGTATGGGCGTGGAAAGTCGAAAAATAGCCGAAAAAATGAGCTGGGAGGGCGTGGCACAGAAATATTTTGAAGTCTATAAACAGGTCGGTAAAAATAAATAATGACTAAGAAAATGTCCGCCCAAGGCGGATCCGCCTTGGGCGGAACAAAAAAGATAGCGAAATTTACCCTAAAATTATTAGTCAGCCTAGGTCTTTTGGCCTGGGTTATTTTTAAGGTTGAATGGGCCCAGACGTGGGTATATTTGCAACAAGTACAGATCTGGCAAATAGCGCTCTATCTGTCTTTGGTCATCTTGGGTATGTTTATCTCTTCTTGGAAGTGGCAACTTTTGGCAAAGTTCAAAGGCATTCATCGTCCTTTTTTTGATTATTTCAAGTTTTATTTGACGGGGACTTTTGTGAATAATTTTACACCATCTTTTATTGGAGGTGATACTTATCGCGCGTTTCAGCTGGGAAAGCCGGAGAAAAAATATGCCCAGGCGGCTTCGACGGTGATTATCGATCGCGTTACTGGCCTCATTGCTGCCACAATTCTGGCAGTGGTATTTAGTCTTTTGAATTTGGAAACTGTTCTCAAAAGCAATCTTTTGATTTTCATGAACCTGGCTGTTATTGGTTCGCTTGTTTTTGATCTGGTTCTCATGAGAATCAAAAAAATTGCTTATTTGCAAAAACTGGCGGCAAAATATCTGCCAGAAAAAATTCTTTATTTTCTTCGTGAGCTCGAAGCCTACAGTCACAATCATGGAACGCTTTGGAAAGCGATTGGCTGGAGTTGTATTTTTACTTTTTTTGGAATGGCGATGTCAAACTATGTGCTCATGCTTGCTTTGGGTGTGCATATCGGTTTTCTCAACTATTTATCGGTCATATTCCTCATTACGATTGTCTCTTCAATTCCTATTACGATAAACAATATCGGTCTCAAAGAATGGGCTTACGTGACCTTTTTCGGACTATTTGGTGTGAATAGTTCGCTGATTATTGTTGTGGCGATTCTTGGGCGCTTCTTGCAAATGGCTCTCAGTTTCACTGCTCTTCCAATGTATCTTAAGACAAAAAAAGATATTCCGGTCGAAAATTAGATCTTTTTGTCTTTTTGTGTGAGTCCCGCTAGCGCGGTTTTTTGCTTTAATTGAGGATTCAATCGCAAATTGGTATTGTTTGAGTTTGCGAGGCTTGACAGGTAGTAGGAAAATGTGTTAAAATTTTGCTTACATTTTGACGCGTGAAAAAAAATAGCACTAATTATTAATAAAAAATGAAAAAATTAATAATTAACAAAAATAATTTATGAAAATAGTATCGTCGAAAAAAACAACCGAAAAGGTCTTTTTTGTTTTTTTCTTTGGAGCATTTATAGCTCTTCTTTTTTTATCCCAAAGTCAAAAAGTCGAAGCTGCCTGCAACTATCCTGCGCAAGTCTTGGACATCTCAAATTGCAAACAAACTTTGCCGATTGGAAAGTCTGGTAGTCCAAAAGAAATCACTCAACCGGCACTATCAACATACACGTCAGATCCCTATTTTAAGGCCAATGCGACATGTGATGGTGTGATATTTAGAGCACCGGTCAATGGCGTGACAACTAGCAATTCCGGTTACCCACGTTCTGAGCTTCGCGAGATGACGAACGGTGGAAAGGATAATGCCAAGTGGTCAACCACTTCAGGCACACATACCATGTTTATTGACGAAGCGATCACTGCTGTGCCCAAGAAGAAAAAACACGTTGTTGCTGGACAAATTCATGGCGCAGATGATGATCTGATTGTTATCCGTTTGGAATTTCCCAAACTCTTTATCGATATTAATGGCAAGACCGGTCCGACTCTCGACGCTAATTATGTTTTAGGAAAAAGATTTACCGTCAAATTTGTTGCTGAGAGTGGTAAGATAAGGATCTATTACAATGGCAGTCAAAACCCAAGTCATACGCTGACCAAATCAACGTCTGGTTGTTACTTTAAAGCCGGGGCTTACACTCAATCAAATTGCTCCAAGGAATCAGATTGCTCAAGTAACAATTTTGGTGAGGTGGTCATCTATAATCTATCTTTGAATGGGCAGGTTATTATCCCAAAAATTGGCACAACACCTCCACCAGCGTCTTTGACCATGAATGATGACGCCACGGTCGATTCAGCGCCTGTGGTAGTCGCCCTAGCGCCTGAGGCTGCGTCTGAGCCAGCGAACACTGAAGTGCAAGTTGCCGAAGTTAAGGGAGCTTCAAGTGATAATATCTTAGAAGTTAATCCACCTGGTTCGGAAAGAGTTGTTCCGGTTATCGTGGTGCATCGTTCAAGCGGCTGGTTTGCTGGACTTAAATCTTTCTCAGTATCTCAAGGTGGAAAAACGGCGGTTGCCTGGGCATCAAATTCGATCATAGGCGTGATTTCAATGCTAGCAACGCGCTTGTCTTAAGGGTAGGGGACAATATTCGAGTCAAAAAAGAGCTCCAAAAAAACAGGACCAAAATCCTGTTTTTTTATTCGCATGATTTGACAATTAATTTTTTAAATGCTAAAAATAAAGGCCATTCAATGCGATGGCGATTTTTTGTTTTTTTACAATTTGGTGTATTTTTTGAGATATTATTGTTGATTTCTCAATTTTTTTTATTGCTTCTTTGCGGTTAATAGCTATTAAAAAAAGGGGATGGTTTTATGCAATGGAATATGATGTCGATTGAATGCGCAATGAGTTTGGCCTCGATAATGAATTCGCTTGGCGAAGGTCCATTATCGATTGGTGTTAAGGAAGCTTTGCGATTGGAGCTTGAGGAAAACGAAGAGAAAGGAGGCATTAGTAATGCTGATTGCTATGCAGCAGCGGATCATATTTTTGCGAGGGGTATCTGGTCATCGTTGCGAAATATTAAAATTCAGGCAGTTAATATTACATTTGATTTTGAAAAGATTCCTTATCGGGGCATGGTTGAACATTTTTTTGACTATGCTACACAAGGTAGTTCGGTAGAAGCTCAGTGGGCAGACGCCTGTGGAGCTGCTATTCAGTGCGCCGTGTATCTGACTGATGCGGATTTTTCTCCCAAACATTTCCCCTCAAGTTGGAAATGCCTCCTGGGCACTCAAAGGGCTCTAGGCGCTTTTTTTGGTCTTAACTTACCTGGAGACACGCTATTGCCAGAAACGCGACGTTTGATGTATGTTTATCGAGAGTCGATTCACTTATGTAGTAATCATTTGGGCTTGTGGGAAATCTTGTGTGTCATTTCTCAAATATCAGTAAAACCTTCTCGGAATGAATGCTTTATCGCCAGTCCTGGTAAATACAAGGTGATTGGTACAAAAGCAGGGAGGGAATGTGTTGTTTTGGGTGGTGATTTCAGTTTGGAGGAGGCAATTAGACTTTCAAGTATGAAAGAAACTGAATTTATCGCAAAAGAAGTGTTTAATGATGAAGGATTATGGGTTTGGTAATGTGTCAACTAAGCTTATTTGAAATAGTTACCAATCTTTGCGCTTGGCAAAGCTGACGCAAAAAAGGGATTGCGAGTTATCAGCAATCCCTTTTTTCTATGTTTTTTTATTTGGAAATATCAATAAATTTTAGTTTGAGACTATAGCTTAGTCCGGATTGTTCGAGGTAGGCAACAGGTACCAGATTTGTATCGTCAAACTTTTCTGGAATATTTGGGTAAAGTTTATTTTGATTGTCCATGATAATTGGATCTTGAAATTTACCATCTTTCATAAAAGAAACGAGACTAAAGCCAGAGTCGGGATCCTCTCTGGGGAAAAGAGAGAGCAGTTTATTATCCATCCATGCAACGTAGACTTGGTCTTTTTGGGTGATTCCAATATTTGGAAAGAATTGATATTGAGGGGATGTTGGTAAGGGTAGGATATTGCCCCATTCTCCGTTTGCTAGTGCACTATAGAATATCTGTGATGGTTGCGTTGTTGATGCTCCGGCGCGCCAGGCGACGTGAATCACATCATGAGAATCAATTGCAATGCTTGCGTGTCTTGAGTCAAAGAGTGGATCGGAGATTGCTTGCCAAGCTGACCAAGAATCACCTCCATCAAGCGATGTTGCATATTCGATTTGCTGAATGTCTCCCATGGGGTTGCCCTGTGAAGAATACATAAAAAGATGCAGGTTGCCTTTTTGATCAATTACGAGACTTGGGCGTGACTGGGTATTTTTTGAGATAGCGATATTTTTCCACGGTGACCAATTTTCTCCACCATCTTGGGATTTACTGAATTTTATTTGTTGGTTTTTGTTTGACGTGTCTTTTCCTTCCCATACGACATATAGAGTGTCATCTGGTCCGACAAGGAGTGCAGGATGTTCTTGCCAATAAAGTTCTCTTGTTGTGTAGCCTGAAACAGGAGCGATGTTTTTCCATTTAGACCAAGTTTGCCCAGTGTCGCTGGAAGCAGCGTATTTGATTTGCCTATTATTTTCTTGCCAATTGTCAGAGCCATACCATACAGTATGAATAATTCCTTTGGAATCAACCGCAATAGCGGGGACCCGTTGACTTGCGGCATTGATAGTGGCAATTGGATTTTTTGTTCCAGAAATCTCTGGCTTATCATCTCCCGTTACGCGCGCCACAAAAATCTCATATAAACCCAGATATTTTTTTCTATAGGCAACGTAGACATTGCCTTTTTTATCATAAGCAATTTTTCTTTGTCCGCTATAGCCAAGACCTTTAGCGTCTTCCGTGCTATCAATCGTCAATTCGAGATTTGAGAAATTTCTACTACGTGTTTCGCCTTCTGTAGCTAATTCTATTGTGGCGGGGGTATCGCTTGGAGGGGGAATTGTATTTTTGCTGGGTTTCATTTTCAAGATGAAAAAAATTGCTAGTAGTGCAATGGTAAATAGTATGGATGGCAGTTGCTTGGTTTTTTTGTTATTGGATATTGTTGTCATAAGCATCTGATGTTACATTCCCATCCTTTTTATTGTCTGTTGAATGGAAATTATTAAGAAAGGTGTTTTGACTTGCGTTTTTCAGCGTGATGCCAATCTCACTGCCACGCATAGTGTTGTTTACAAAGATATTATTCCTGGAATTTCCATAGACATACATGCCGTAGGCGTTTTCAGTGATAGTGTTATTTTCGAAGAAATTTCCCACGGAGTCAATATTGAGTCGGGTGCCTTTTTTATTGTTGTGGATATTGTTGTCTAAAACAATATTTTTGCTGGATTGATATATAGTAATACCATCAACATTTCCGTATACCGTGTTTCCTTGAATGAGATTATTATTTGATTCGCGATCGATCATGATGCCATGCAGACGATTATCGAAAGAAGTATTGTTAATAATTTTATTGTTAAAACAACGCCTCGAAATAATGATTCCATGATTACCGTTATTGTGCGATAGATTGTTTTCAATCAGCATGTTATTGGAGTCATCATGTGGGTCAAGCCCATATTGAATATTATCATAAAATTCATTTTCTTGAAAAATCATGCCCGTTATTCCGTAGGTATAGGCCCCAAAATAATTGTCGTGAAATTTATTACCGCGTACAATTCCAGTGAGCAATCGATCATGTAAGCTTTTGCCCTTGAGTTTCCAGGAGACTCCATAGGAACCTCCAAATTGCCCTCCTCGTCTCGGCGCGCCGACATAGCCGAGATAGCTTAGTTCTGAATCAATGATGTCCATTCGACCATCATTTTTGGCAGTAATATAGCTTCTTCCATCTTCATGATTAGAGTCAGGTGCTCCATTTTTTTCGTCCCAGGAGGTAATTTTTGTCTTTGAGATGAGGATGCTTCCAGATTCAGAACGTAACCAAATGAAACCACTATCATCGCTTTTTAGTTTTAAATATTTCACATCTTTTTCATCCAATATAAGCGTGGCATCTTTTCCGATATACAAGTTAGCGCGTAATATCCATTCGCCCGGAGCGGTCTGCTCAAGAAGTCTTCGATTCATGAAACTGAGCGAGCGACTAATTTTTGTGAGCGTTGCAATGCTGCCAGCTTGCTTAACAAAAATGGTATTGCTTGCGGCATCAAAAGTGACTCTTGGTGATTTGGCAAAAGTATTGGGAATAGTAGTGCTGCTCAGAGGATTCCTCAGATCTTCCACGGGGATTGCTATCTGTTGGCCAATTGTTAGAATGGTTAGTCTGCCAAGGGGCACTTTAGTCTCTGCGTTTAAAATTGTCCCGGTTGGCAATAGATTAAACCTTCGACGAATTAGTGGCAATGTGTCGCCAGTTTTTGTAATATAATAGCCGTAAGGATCGTTCTGGTTCTCACTAAGGAGGGTGGTCTTGATATTTTCTGTCTCGTCACTGCTAAGCCGAGGTTTATTTGGTGTCAATATGTTCAATTTTTGTGATGCTGTTTTTTTCTCGAGACTTGGCGTCTTCCAAACCCCTGCTTGTGCCAATCTTACCGCACTACTTTTGAAGATGAAAACGATAAAAAACAAAGCAAAAATTATTGATAAGGTGGCAATGAAAGAAAGCCCTCGCTCTAGAAAGCTCAAGCCTTTTAATCGACTCTTATCCCAGCGCGTGATCCAGCCTTGCTTGTCAATGGTTATGAGCGCATAAATTTTAATTGCCGCTACAACAAAAGTCATTGCGACATAGATGGGTAAGATAAGAATATTCTGGGGCTTTTCTTTGAGATGGGGGTATACTTTTATGATGCGACTAAGCAGCCACCAACATGCGATAATTAGGGCGATTATCCAATGTCTAAGATAGAGGGATATTATGAAATATGAAAAGCCCAAAAGAAGAGTTACAGGAGAGACTAACTTATCCAGCATGTGGATTGCTAGCATTTTGTGGTTTTTCCAAACCCAGCCACTAAGAAGAACTTTGGAGTCAGATCTGAGACCGTTTCGCGCCCAACGCAATTTTTGCTTAAGAAAATTGGTTACATCTGTTGTGCCATTTGTGTAGACTTTCACATCTCGAAGATAACGGGTTTTCCAACCTTTTGCGTGGACCAAATTAGTAAGTGTCTTGTCATCACCACTTATCATTTTTTTACCCCAAAAAGTTTCGTTTTCAAGTGTGTCTAATTCGTCAATGATAGCAATTTTGCGATAGACTGCGGTTCGGCCAGAAAGACAAAGCATTGCATCGCTAACAGTTGCTAAGAAAGGATATTCAAACAGATATCGATCATCAAGCAGAAATTTGAATAATTTTCGTGAGAGCGTATCTGTTTTTAAGATATCTTGTCTTGTGACGAGTCCACCAACTTCTGGATCGGAGAATGTTCCCAGGAGCGTGTCTTTTATATTTGCGCTCCAGATGGTGTCGCTATCAACAAAAGCGATGATTTCACTGCTTGATGCTCTTGCGCCATCAACAAGCGCTGGGCGTTTTCCTGGTTTTTCGGTGACAATCATTTTGGCACCAGAAAAAATTTTTGAAAATTTTTCAAAAATCTCAATTGAGCTCTTGTCAGTGTGATCAATTACGGCAATGATCTCGTCTGGTTTATTGGCTTCCCATGAATAGAGGGCCAATTGAAACATTTCTGGATCTTCATTGTACACCGGAGTTACAATGGAAAGAGTCGCTTTGTAAGTACCTTCGGGTGATTTGTAGAAAAAGGAGATAATCTTTCGAATAATCCAAACACTCCAGCGCCAGATGCCGATAATGCCAAGTGGGATATAGAAAAGAATAAACTGGCTATATTGATGAAGTGAATTCAAAAAAGTCTCCATAGAATTATCTTTGGGCTAATAACTTACTATCGCAATCAAATTAGTATTCCAAATATTGTTTATTTTTGAGGTGTTCATTGACTTGAATGACAGCGTGGAGCAGGCGCATTTTTTTCTTTGCCTTTTCATTGGCCCAACTGAGAAATGCCAGGGTGTCTTTTGGCAGGCATGAGCCGTCGAATGGTCCAAAATTCCGGATACCATATTGCTTATTCCAAGATGCTTCAGCGCTATCAACGACAGTGCGGAAAACTTTATCAGCATCTACCCCGATTGATTCAGCGACTAAGCGCATTTCATTAAAAAAGGAGATTTTTGTTGCGTTGTAGATATTGTGCACATATTTCATCATTTCAGCCTCTTTAATCGACATATGAACAATTGCCGCACTAATGGTTGGTATAACTCATCAAGAACTTGAGCCACTTTAGCGTTATTGCTTCCAATAACGACAATCCAGGGGTGCATAAAATCTTCTTCGGCGCTAACTTCTCGCAAAAATTCGGGATTCATGGCAATGCCAAAGTCTTTTTCCACTTTTTTCCCAGAATATTTTTCAATGATTGGAACGAAGCGGGTTTCGACGGTTCCAGGGGGAACTGTTGAGCGAATGACGATAATTGGCCAATTCGTGCTGTCTTTTAGGACTTGTCCGAGACTAGCGAGGGCTGAGTCGATAAAACGAAAATCGAGATGATCATTGATTGTCGGCGTAAGTACGCTAACGATGTAGATATCGCGGTCGTGGGAGCAGTCTGATCCAATATTGCAGGCAGTTAAGCCATCTTTATTTAAGGCTTCAATGAGGATGGTGTTGATATCGACAAAGGTGACATCGTGACCAGTGGCTAGAAAACCTTTTCCGGCCGCTTTTCCTACGAAGCCAGAGCCAATTGCTGCGATCTTTTTTTTGTTAATTTTGCCAGGAGAAGGAATTCCTGTGGTTCCTTGTGTTTCCATAGTATTTTGATTTAGGTTGGTTAGAAATGTGTAGATTTAAAGAAGCAATTATTAGCCATTCTATAGACAAAAAT
>JBAXPY010000021.1:0-15833 GCA_037132035.1 Candidatus Moraniibacteriota bacterium
GAAAAATGCTCACCGATGAGGAGATTGAGAACAATATGTCAGGCTGGAAAAAACAAGCTTCACAGCTCATTGATTTTGGCGGAGAAAATCCAGTGCGATTTGAGCGAAATTATAAATGGCTTTCGAAGCTTAAATTGAATGACCTTATTAAACTCATGTCGAGCATTACGGTGCAACGGATGCTGGAACGTGATATGTTCGAACGAAGGATTAAGGAAGGTGATCCAATTCGCCTGCATGAATTTATTTATCCTTTGATGCAGGGTTATGACGGTGTGGCGATGGAAGTGGATATGGAAATTGGCGGAACAGATCAAACTTTCAACATGCTCGTCGGGCGCGATCTGATCAAGAGTTATCTGGGCAAAGAAAAGTTTGTGCGCACCAACAAAATGATGGACGCGCCGGATGGACGGACAATGAGCAAAACCAAAGGCAATGGAATCAATTTGGCAGATAGCCCCGAAGATATGTTTGGAAAAGCGATGTCCTATTCTGATCAGCACATTTTGCCCGGTTTTGAGCTTTTGACATCAGTTTCTATGAAAGAAATTGAAAAAATGAAATTGGCAATGGAGGCAGGCGAAAATCCAATGATTTTCAAAAAGAAAATGGCCTATGAAATTGTAAAAACGATCAAGGGCGAAGAATCGGCACAAGTGGCACAAGAATATTTTCAGAAGATTCATTCAGAAAAAGGTACGCCAGATGAAGTTGCTGAAATCTTGATTTCAGTAGGTGAGTTGCTCATTGACGTGCTTGTCAGAAACGATTTAGCGACGAGTAAAACCGATGCCAGAAGAAAAGTTGACCAAGGTGGGATAAAGGTGGATAATGACGTAATGTGCGATTGGCAGTTGAAATTGGACAAAAGTTTTGAGGGAAAGATTTTGAAAGCGGGGAAGAGGGAGTTTAGAAAGATAAAAATTAATTAAATTTTCCGTGTCATCCCCGCACCCGTTTCACGAGTATAAACTCCGGCGGGGATCCAGTGTATAAACTTAATAAGGAGTGTCTAGCTTAATGGTTAGAAAAGCAATGAAAACAAGCTTTAGAAAATCAAATCTAATAAAGCAATTATTAATCCTAGCCTGAAAGACTTGTATTCTAATATAATTTTGAGACTAGATTCCCGCCTTCGCGGGAATGACATGTATGAGAGTTCTTTTGTATTTTGGTAATAATTTGTATTTTTGTAGTAAACATTTATGTCAATTCTAAAAAAAATATTCGGTTCGAATGAAAGAGAAGTTGGAAAACTGAAGCCATTGGTGGAAAAAATCAATGCGCTAGAAGAGCAGATGGTTAAATTGTCTGACGATCAATTGCGGGCAAAAACGGTTGAATTTAAAAAAAGAATTGCCGAAAAAGAAACGCTTGATGCGCTTTTGCCGGAAGCTTTCGCGGTTGTGCGGGAAACAGTGAAGCGAGTGGATGGAAAGCGGCTGTTTGATGTGCAAATGATGGGTGGTATCGTTCTTCACAATGGAAAAATTGCTGAGATGAAAACTGGTGAAGGAAAAACTCACACTTCACTTCTTCCAATGTATCTCAATGCACTCACTGGCAAAGGCGTGCATCTAGTGACCGTGAATGATTATCTGGCTAGACGTGACTGTAATTGGATGGGTGGAATTTTATATTTTTTGGGAATTTCGACGGCTTGCATTATTCATGATGCGTCATATATCTATCAACCAAAAGTGGAGGATGATGATGAGGTGAGCGTGGAGATGGAGAACTTAGTGCCGATAGCGCGTCGTGAAGCCTATGCCGCTGACATTACCTATGGCACGAACAATGAATTTGGTTTTGATTATTTGCGTGACAATATGGTGCCGACTTTGGAGCATATGGCTCAGCGCGATTTGAATTATGTGATTGTGGACGAAGTGGACTCAATTTTGATTGACGAAGCAAGAACACCACTCATCATTTCTGCAGCGGACAGCGAGTCGACCAAGATGTATGAGCAATTTGCCGCACTAGTGCCGCGACTCAAAAGAGAAGATGATTATACCGTAGAAGAAAAAACTAAATCCGTGACAATTACGGAAAGCGGAATTGCGAAGATTGAATCGTGGCTTAATGTTGGAAATATCTATGAAGCGGGAAAAATTACCTATGTGCATCATTTGGAGCAAGCTTTGAAAGCTCAGGTTATTTTTCAACTTGATCGCGACTATGTAGTGAAAGATGGTGATGTGATTATTGTGGACGACTTCACTGGGCGTCTCATGCCAGGACGACGTTATAGTGAGGGACTTCATCAAGCGATTGAAGCGAAAGAGCATGTGCGGGTGCAAAAAGAATCGAAGACTCTTGCGACCATTACGTTCCAGAATTATTTTCGGATGTATAATAAAATTTCCGGTATGACTGGAACCGCGTCGACTTCAGCGGAAGAATTTTTCAAAGTGTATAAGATGGATGTAACGGAAATTCCGACTAATCGTTCGGCTGTTCGTAAAGATATTCCCGATGTTGTCTACAAATCAGAAAAAGGGAAATTTAATGCGATTGTGGAAAAAATTAAAGAAGTGAATAAGCTTGGCCAGCCAATTTTAGTTGGAACAATTGCGGTGGAAAAATCTGAATATCTCAGTACACTACTTTTGAAATCTGGTGTTCCGCACGAGGTGCTTAATGCGAAAAATCATGAACGAGAAGCGCAGATTGTGGCTAAAGCCGGACATGTCGGTTCGGTGACAATCGCGACCAATATGGCAGGTCGTGGAACTGATATTAAGCTTGGTGAAGGCGCACGTGAACTTGGAGGACTATTTATCCTGGGAACGGAGCGGCATGAAGCCAGGCGCATTGATAATCAGCTTCGCGGTCGTGCGGGACGACAGGGGGACCCTGGTGCTTCGCAGTTTTTTGTTTCCCTAGAAGATGAGTTGATGCGGCGTTTTGGTGGAGATAATCTGATTAGTCTCATGACAAAACTTGGTCTTCCCGAGGATCAGCCGATTCAAAATCCGATCATATCAAGAACTATTGAAAATGCACAATCGAAAATTGAAGGCTTTAATTTTGATATTAGGAAACATATTTTGGATTACGATGATGTGATGAATAAGCAACGTGAAATATTATATAAAAAAAGACGTGCCGTTCTCGAAGCGACCAATATTAAGCCTGAGATTATGGATAATATCCGCGATGAGATTGAGGGAGCAGTTTCTTCAAGCCTCACAGCCGAAGATGGCAATCTGGAGGTTGAGAAAATTGCGGAAAATATTCATGGCATGATGATGCTTTCTCCTGATGTGCAAGTTAAGCTCAAAGAAATCGTTGAGGATAGAAATAAAAATACTGCAGAACTTATTGGCGCTGCGACGGAATATTTAGCTGGTTTTGCTAAGGAGATTTATAATCGCAAGGAGAAGGAGTTGGGGGAGGTGAATATGCGCTCGATTGAAAAAAGCATCGCGCTTCAAACAATTGATGTGATGTGGATGAGTCATCTTGATGAAATTGACTATCTGCGAGAAGGTATTGGTCTTCGTGGCTATGGCCAGCGCGACCCATTGGTGGAATATAAACGAGAGGCGTTTTCAATGTTTTCCTATTTGATGGAAAATATCAAATCGACCATTACTCATACAATCTTTCGCGTTTCGGCTGCGCCAGTAGAAGTGGAAAGAGCTATTCCAGAAAAAAATCTTAGTTTTAGTGGAGCGGAGGAGTCGGAGTCATTTGCTTCGGCGCGAGAAATTCAAGATGGTGAGGTTCGTGAAGCACTAGAGCAAAAGCCAATTATTAATGACGATAAAATTGGTCGCAATGATTTATGTCCTTGCGGAAGCGGGAAGAAATATAAGAAGTGTTGTGGAAAGTAAAAATGTATAAAATTTTTAGTTTTGAAAAATCCATTGGAGCAGTGGTTTTCCGGCGAGAAGGCGGGAAAGTTAAGTATTTGCTTTTGCGCTATCCGGGTGGTCATTGGGGGTTCATCAAGGGTCATGGTGAAAATGATGAAACTGATGAGGAAACATTGCGCCGAGAGGCAACCGAAGAAACGGGTTTAACTAACTTGATAGTTAGGCCGGGTTTTTTGGGTCAGGAAAAATATTATTATACAGCGAAAAATGATGAAAAAGAAAAAAGATTGAAGGCTGGGAGGGGCTGGATGATTTTCAAAAAAGTCTTATATTATTTAGCTGAGACGGATCAGGCAAAAATCCTATTATCGTATGAACATAGGGATTATATTTGGATGGAATATCATCAGGCGATAAATCGCGTGAGCAATATTAACTCGAAAAAAGTGCTCGAAAAAGCTAATAAGTTTTTGATTGAAAATGGTGGGTGATATGGTGCTATTGCCAAATTATCAGTTTCAGGTAGAATAGAATTTATGAATAGTCGACAAAAACTCAGATTGAAATTTTCCCTCGTGATTGTCCTTGCAATCCTAGCGGGACTCGTAGCTTATCCTCAGGCGGTATCGAAAATACCTCGACTTTTTGGTATTTTGGACAAACCTAAAGTTAATTTGGGGTTGGATTTACAAGGCGGAATTCATCTTGAGTATAAGGCTGACACAAGTAAGGTGGATAGTGCTCAGGTAGGGAATGCTATGCAAGCCGTGCAAGATGTCATTGAGCGGCGTGTTAATGCTTTCGGAGTGGCGGAGCCTGTAGTCTATACGACAAAATCTGGAGGAGAACAGCGCTTAGTTGTGGAGCTCGCTGGCGTGAAGGATATTAATGAGGCCAAGAAAATGATTAGTGAAACTCCATTTTTGGAATTCAAGGAGGAGAAAATGACTGAGCCGGAAAAAATTCCCGAGGAAATCATCACTAGTGCTAATGAAAAAAGCAAAGCAAAAGCGGAAGATATTTTAAAAAAGGCTTTGGCGGGAGAAGATTTTGCCGTTCTAGCGAAAGATAATAGCCAGGATCCTGGATCGAAAGATAACGGGGGTGTTTATGATTTTCAAAAAAAAGGTTCATTTGTGCCTGAATATGAAGCGGTGATTTTTGATGAAAATGTTAAAAATGACGAGGTGTATTCGAAATTAGTGGAAACTCAATTTGGTTGGCATATTATTAAAAAAATTGAAATCAAAGGAGATGGGGATGATCGTGAATTCAAGAGCGCACATATTTTAATTTCCAAAATGACGCAACCACAGCCACAGATGGATTTTGCCTCAACGGGACTTTCTGGCAAGAATCTGAAAAGTGCTAGTGTACAGTTTAAAAGTCAGGGCCTTTCTGAGCCGGAAGTTTCTTTGAAATTCGACGACGAAGGTACGAAACTTTTTGCGGATATTACCAAAAAGAACATTGGGAAACGTGTAGCGATATATCTAGATGGAGAAATTATTACCGCGCCAACCGTGCAGAGTGAAATATTAAATGGTGAAGCCGTTGTTACGGGAAATTATACTGTCGAAGAGGCGAAGACTTTAGTTAAGAGACTAAACGAAGGTGCATTGCCAGTGCCTATCAGCTTAGTTGGTCAACAATCTGTCGAAGCAACTCTTGGCCAGGTTTCGCTTGAAAAGAGTTTGAAGGCAGGAATGATTGGCTTGCTTCTTGTGATTATTTTCATGCTCATCTATTATCGCTTTTTGGGATTGATTGCTTCTGGGGCACTCCTTATTTATTCAGCTTTAATGATTAGTATCTTCAAGTTATCTGGTTTTACGCCATGGCAGATTACGCTTACGCTTCCAGGAATCGCAGGGTTTGTGCTTTCGATTGGAATGGCGGTAGATGCGAATATTTTAATTTTTGAGCGGACCAAAGAAGAGGTGCGCAAAGGTCGCAATATTTTGAGTGCAATCGAGGAAGGTTTTAAGCGCGCTTGGACTTCGATTCTGGATGGTAATATGTCATCCATTATTACGGCTTTAATTTTGGTAGAAATGGGAACGGGATTTGTGAAAGGTTTTGCAGTTACGCTTATCATTGGAGTGCTTGCCTCAATGTTCACGGCAGTTGTCATCACAAGAACAATTTTGCGCTTTATTTTAGGGCCGTGGATTGAAAACAGAATGTGGTTAGTGGGCGCTAAGAAAAATGAATCATAAAAAAATGTTTAATATCATTTCCAAAACCAAATACGCCTATATTTTCTCTATCACGCTAACAGTGCTTTGCATTGGTGCGCTCTTTACTTGGGGATTAAAATACGGGATTGATTTTACGGGGGGAACTTTAATGGAGGTAAAATTTGAAAACAGTCTTCCAGTTAATCAGGAGCTAGAAGATGTTTTAAAAGATTTAAATCTCAAAAGTCTCACCTTGCAATCGACCGGGAATAATTCTGTACTCATTCGCTATGCTTCTGAAGATGATAAAATCAACCAAACTGTTCTGGAAGCTTTGTTGAAGAAATATCCAGAATCGAAAAATTTGCGAACAGATTATGCTAATGCCTCAGTTTCAAGCGAGCTGAAAACCAAATCCCTAATGGCGATTTTTTGGGCAGTGGCAGGCATTATGGCCTATATCGCTTGGGCTTTCCGGCGTGTGTCGCACCCAGTGGCATCCTGGAAATATGGCGCAGGAGCTGTGGTCGCGCTCCTTCACGATATTCTCATTACGGTGGGAGCTTTTTCGGTTTTAGGTCATTTTTGGGGTGTTGAGGTGGGCGTGCCATTCGTGGCGGCGCTTCTCACTATTTTAGGCTTCTCAGTTCATGATACGATTGTGGTTTATGATCGCACGCGAGAAAATCTGCAAAGAAGTTCAGCTAAGGAGAAATTCCCTGAAATCGTCAATCGTAGTCTCAATGAAACTCTGGTTCGCTCAATCAACACCTCACTCACCGTGATTATAACGCTGCTTGCAATCTATATTTTCGGCGGAGAATCAATTAAGCATTTTTCTTTGGCGCTACTGATTGGAATAACTTTCGGAACCTATTCATCGATTTTTATTGCTTCAGCGCTACTTGTGACAAGTTATAATTTACAAATTAAAAAGTAACATCTCAAAATTGTTTTTAATTTTGAGATTTGTATTTTTCATTTACTATGTGGAACCCATTCAAAAAAAATACTGGAACAAGCGATGATCAAAACGCTGGAGTTGCAAAAGCCGCTTCTGTGAAAGTTGATGATAAGAAAAAGGAAGATGATTCACCGAAAATGAACATGCTTCAGCGCTTGGCAATGAAAAGAATGGAACGGATGAGTCCACAGGAGAAGGCCAAAATGATGCAGGAGGTGTTGAAACCGGAGAATAAGGATAAATTGCTTGGTGCAATGGAGATGATGCGAAAGAGTGGACAGATAACGCAGGAGCAATATGATATGGCAAAGCAAAAAATGGACATATAATTTTGATATATTTTGTCACTCCTAGCTATTGGGCTGGGGCGATGGTTCCTTTATTTCAAGTATCAACCTTTAACGATAGGAGCTTGCGCAATGAAGTTAATTAGCGACATACAGAGTCGTCTTTCAAGCGGGGGGAAGAAAATAGCTTGGCTGGGGATATTTGGAACGGTAGTAGTTCCTTCTTACTATGTCAAGACAATTTGGGGCATTGCTCTTATCGCCTTGGCGTGCGCGCTTCTCTTTATTTTGCCACCAGAGGAGTATCTTTGCGATAAATAAACTTGAGCTTGAAAAAAATGGGACAGGCGTTGGATTTCGAATCAACGCCTATTGTTTTGACTTTTTTAGGCTTTGAAGTTAGAATAAGAATATTGAGTATCTTTCTTTTTTGTGTCATCCCCGCGAAGGCGGGGATCCAGGCACCTCAGACTTTAAAAAAAGAGAAGCAGAATATATTGGTTAATAATTTGAAATTAGGTGATTTATAATTCGATGTTTCAGAGTTCAAGGCTAGTGGAACCTGGATTCCCGCCTTCGCGGGAATGACAACGCTTTATGTTAAAAATGAAAATAGAAGAGATTAAAAAGCAGGTTTTGGAGGAAATTGAGAAAGTCAAAAATAGTGACGCGCTTTTTGATTTGGAGAAAAAATACTTGGGACGAAAAAGCGAGTTTGTGGGATTTTTAAAAAACTTGAAAAATCTGGCGCCGGAAGAACGAAAACAAATTGGCGAACTAGCTAATAAAACTAAGCTAGAAATTCTCAACATCATAAATGGAAAAAAAGCTGATTTATCCAGAACTGGACCAAGTGCGGAAAAAGAAAAAATCGATGTGACAATTCCCGGAAAGAAAAAAAGTATTGGACATCTAAATCCACTTTCAATTGTGCGCAGAGATATTGAGGATATTTTCACTGGCATGGGATTTGAAATTGCTGATGGACCGGAAATTGAAACTGAGTTCTATAATTTTGATGCGCTTAATATGCCCGCCGATCATCCTGCCCGTGAAATGCAAGATACTTTTTGGTTAAAGCAAGCTATTGGAAAAGAAAAATTAGCAATGCGTTCACAGACTTCGGCTGTACAAGCAAAGTATATGGAGAAACATAAACCACCTTTGCGAATTATTGTGCCAGGAAAATGTTTTCGTCGTGAAGCAACTGATACAACGCATGATCATTCATTCTATCAATTTGAAGCACTGGTCGTGGGAGAAAATATTAATGTGGGACACTTGAAACAAGTGGCGGAAGATTTTTTTTCACAATTTTTTGGGCGTGAAATTAAAGTGCGTTTGCGACCAAGCTATTTTCCTTTCACGGAGCCCAGTTTCGAATTTGATATTTCTTGTACTGTTTGTGGTGGGAAGGGTTGTCGAGCTTGCAAATATAATAGTTGGCTGGAATTGGGCGGAGCTGGAATGGTCAATCAAAATGTTTTTGAAGCAGTGGGCTATAAACGCAATCAATATACTGGCTTTGCTTGGGGATTTGGCTTGGAACGTCTGGCAATGATGAAATACAAAATTGATGATTGCCGGCTTTTTCACGGCGGGGATTTGAGGTTTATTCGGCAGTTTTAATTTTTTAAATTTATGCACGATAATAAAATCTTAGAAGAATTATTTAGGTATATATTCAATCCAATTTCAGGGTTTATTTTTTCAGCAGTTTTATCATGGCTTTTTTATGTAAAAAAGAACGAAGGGCTTATTAGGAGTGCTCCATTTATAATTTTTGGGATTGATTTAATAATGTGGGTAGTATTTCCCGTTTGTGTTCTTATGTCCCAAATTTTTCATTCTCAAGTTGAAGAAGTGCTATTCTTTATTGTTACATCTTTCACTTTTACAATTTTTTACTTAATTGTTAATCTAAAAAGAACATCAAAATTCTTAAAAGGTGTCGCTTTAGTTTTATCTGTGGATAAGAGAAGCATTGACGAAAAATATAAAATTGAAAATATTATTATCTTGTATTTTTATGTCCCTTCCATATTGGTGCTTTTCATAATAACTAACCTATTTGTATATCCGTATATTAAAGTGGGACGAGGAGTGGAATGGGATTCTGTAATGCTATTGCATTCTCTTGTCGTAGTAGCATATATTTCTTTTAGAAAGTTATCAATAAAACTTTATAATATACCGATTATTTTTTCTGGATTTATCGGATTGCGTTATATGCTTTCTGTTGTAGTACATCAACATTTTTATCAGCATGCAGGGAGAGCTATGATCTATCTAAGTGTTGCATTAGCTCTTTGGTTGAATATTAAATATTTAAAGTATTTTAAAGCACAACAATTAACTCAAAATCAAAATGAAATATAGTTACAACTGGCTAAAAGAATTATCACAGACAAAATTATCTCCCGAAAAAGCGGCGGAACTTTTGACGATGCATTCTTTTGAAATTGAAGGCTTGGAAAAAAGTAATAATAATTTTGATGGTGTGGTTGTGGGTGAAATTTTGGAAATCACCAAACATCCAAATGCTGATAAATTGCAAATCGCTCGTGTCGCCGTAATGGCGGTTCATGAACCGCCCCTACAGATTGTCTGTGGCGCACCAAATATTGCCGTTGGTCAAAAAGTGCCAGTAGCAACCGTTGGAACAATATTGCCAAAAAATTTAGAAATAAAAGAAGCGGAAATCCGTGGTGTGAAATCTTTTGGCATGCTTTGTGCAGAAGATGAATTAGGCTTGGGAGATGATCATGCCGGAATTTTAATTTTAGATAAAAAAGCCAAGGTTGGTGACGCGATTGAAAAATACTTAAAAATAAATAAGGATAGTATTTTGGAAATTAAAGTTTTGCCAGATCGAGCGCATGATATTTTGAGTCATGTGGGAGTGGCAAGAGAATTGGCCATTCTTGAAAATCGCAAGTTTGATTATGCTTTTTCTGAATTAATCTTGCCAACCAAAAAAAGTCAGAAGCTGAAAGTAGAAATCAAGGATACTGATTTATGCAAAAGATATATTGGAGCGGTGTTGGAAAATATTACGATCAAAGAATCACCAGCGTGGCTCAAAGAAAGATTGCAGGCTTGTGAGATACGACCGATCAATAATGTGGTAGATGCAACTAATTATGTCATGCTCGAAATTGGACAGCCATTGCATGCTTTTGATTTTGAAAATATTATAACTGAAAACAACCCAAAGCAAGCACAGATTATTATTCGCAAAGCAAGAAATAACGAAACTATGATATTGCTAGATGGTTCTGAGATTAAATTAACCGAAAATAATTTGCTTATTACAAATGGAGAAATGCCACTGGCTTTGGCGGGAATTATGGGTGGAAGAAATTCTGGCATAAATGAAGATACAAAAACAATTATAATTGAAGCGGCGAGTTTTCACGCTATAAATATCCGAAAAACTAGAACAGCACTGGGACTAAATACTGATTCGTCTTATCGTTTTGAAAAAGATCTTGATCCAAATTTGACCGAAAAAGCGTTGGTGCGCGTGATTGAAATCTTAGAACATATTGCCGGAGGAAAGTTGGAAGGAGTTGTGGATATTTATCCTAAAAAAATAAAACCAGTAATAATAAAATTAGATCAAGAATATATCAGTCAGCTCTTGGGTGAGAAGATTCCAGAGAAAGAAATTTTGAATATTCTGAATTTATTGGAAATTAAAAATTCACCTCACCCTAGCCCTCTCCTTGATAAGGAGAGGGGACGAAGACTTTTTGCTCTGGAAATTCCAACTTATCGTTTGGATTTGCGAACGCAGGAAGATTTGATTGAAGATATTGGACGCATCTGGGGTTATGAAAAAATTATTTCACGATCGATGATTGCAGAAGTTTTGCCAGCTAAAATAAATAGTCAAGTTTTTTTTGAAAGAAAAATACAAGATATTTTGATTGGTCTCGGTGTAGACGAAGTCTATAATTATTCTTTTTATAGTGCGGATGATCTTCGGAAAACTGGTTTTTCTGAAAATGAACATTTTCAGTTAGCTAATCCGATGAATCCCGATCAGGAATTTGTGCGATCCAAAATGTCGATAAATATCTTGAAAAATGTCAGAGAAAATTTGAAAAATTTTAGTGAGTTTGGTATTTTTGAAATTGCAAAATGTTATTCACTAAAAAATAATCAGTCTGTTGAGGAGCGAAATTTGATTTTGGCGAAAGTTCTGGAGAAAGATAATAATTCAGAAACTTTTTATGATCTCAAGGGTATAGTAGAGGAAGTGCTTGAAACATTGGGTCTTAAAAATGCAGAATTTTTAACAATAAAAAAAGCTGAGAATTTAATGAATTCCGAAAGAACGGCAAGTATCAGTATGAATGGAAAAATCATTGGATTTGTGGGCGAAATAAATCAAGCGGTGCTTGCAAGCTATAAGATTCACAAACGTACAGCTATTGCAGAAATAAATTTGGAAAAATTAAGAGAGTTTACCGGAAATGTTTTAGAATACAAGTCAATCAATAAATTCCCAGTCGTTTCTCGCGATATATCAATGACTGTTCCGAAAGAAATTAAATATTCCGAGATTGTTGCTTTGGCCCAAAAAAATGGCGGAGAATTAATAGATAACATTTTATTATTTGATCGTTTTGAGGCAAAAAATAGTATGGCAATCAGAATTGAAATGAGTGCAAAAGATCGAACACTCGAAAGTGCAGAAATTGATGCTATGATGGAAAGGATCGTTTTGGGTTTAGAAAAAGATTTAAAAGTTGAGGTGAGGAAATGAAAAGCAATTGTTAAACAAAAGGAGATGTAAGATGACGACTAGTTCTTTGGATGTACGTGGTTATTCGGAGGAATCTATCGGCAAGTATGCACCACTTCAAGGTAATATTTGCAAAAGCGAATATTGTGGCGGGAAAGTTGTCAGGGAAGTGTTGGGTATTTATCGAGGAGAATTTAGATATTCCATCCCAACTTGTCAAAAATGTGGAAGGCCATATTATTTAGCAAAAAATGTTTCTACAAAAGGAAAGGAAGAGTTTGCAGAAAGAATAAATCAACCCTTTACTATTTAACCATGTTTGGAGTGATGCTTGAATCTGAGCTCACTCCAAAACCTACAAAAAAGAATTTTTAAATATACATCAATGCTAGAAATCCCAAAAACCTACGAACCCCAAAAATATGAAGATGAGATTTATGCGCTTTGGGAAAAATCCGGAAAATTCAATCCGGATAATTTGAAGTTGCCGAAAAATGCTAAGCCTTATACAATCATTCTTCCGCCACCGAACATCACCGATAAACTGCATCTGGGACACGCTTCGATTATCGCGATTGAAGATTTGTTGATTCGCTTTCATCGCATGAAAGGATATCGCGCACTCTATCTTCCTGGAACTGATCACGCTTCCATTGCCACGCAAAATGTGGTGGAAAAAAAGTTGTTGAAAGAAAAAGGATTGACTCGTCATGATTTGGGGCGGGAAAAATTCCTCGAAGAAGTTTGGAAATTTTTGCGTGTGACGCAAGCAACGATCTTGAAACAAGCACGCAAGATGGGCGGGTCTTTCGATTGGTCGCGCGAAGCTTTCACACTAGACGAGAAGAGGAAAAAAGCGGTGACCAAAATGTTTTTGGATATGCACGCGGAAGGTTTGGTTTATCGCGGGAAAAGAATTGTCAATTGGTGCCCACGTTGTAAATCAACTTTGGCGGATGACGAAGTAGAATATAAGGAAGAAATCGGAAAACTGTATTGGATCAAATATGGGCCATTCGTTCTTGCCACATCTCGACCAGAAACAAAATTGGGTGACACGGCTGTGGCAGTCTATCCCGGCGATAAGCGTTATGCGAAAATGGTCGGGAAGAAATATGTGATTCCCGGAGTTTTGGGAGAATTTGAAATCACGGTTGTGGCTGACAAAGCGGTTGATCCAAAATTTGGCAGTGGCGCAATCAAAGTCACTCCTGCGCATGATTTTATAGACTATGCGATTTCTCAAAAACACAATATTGCTTTAAAGCAAATCATTGATGAAGATGGAAAAATGATGTCAAATTGTGGAAAATATGCTGGCATGACGACGTTGGAAGCGAGAAAAGCAATTGTGGCGGATATGGAAAAAATGGGCTTCATTGATCATGTTGAAGATGGTTATAATCATAACTTAGCAACCTGCTATCGATGCTGCGCAACCATTGAGCCAATTCCTTCTGAACAATGGTTTTTAGCCGTGGATAAGAAACTCAAGCGCCTGGGTGGAAAATCTCTGAAAGAAAAAGCACTTGAAGTGGCAAAAAATGGAAAGATTAAGTTTTATCCTTTTCGCTTTACGAAGCGCTACATTGATTGGATGACAAACTTGCATGACTGGTGTATTTCCCGTCAGATTTGGTTTGGGCATGAGTTTCCGGTTTGGTACAGAAACAGCAATCAGAAATCAGCGAACAGTGATCAACAGAAAGAAGTTTATGTTGGTGAAAAAGCGCCGAAAGGCAAAGGCTGGACTCGTGACCCGGATACCTTTGATACTTGGTTTTCATCTGGAATGTGGAGCTTCTCGACGCTCAATTGGGTGGATAACTATAAGAATGGAAAAAAGACAGGGGATTTGGCGAAGTTTCATCCTACTCAGGTATTAGAGACTGGTTATGAAATTTTGACTTTGTGGGTTTCTCGGATGATCATGATGTCACTTTTTGCGCTGAATGAAATTCCCTTTGAAAATGTCTATTTACACGGAATGGTTTTAGACCAATTTGGCAAAAAGATGTCGAAATCAAAGGGCAATGGGATTGATCCGATGGATATGATCGAAAAATTCGGAACCGATGCCGTGAGACTTTCACTGCTCGTTGGCTCTGCTCCAGGAAATGATATGCGGCTTTCCGAAGAGAAAATCGCCAGTTACAGAAATTTTGTCACCAAACTTTGGAATATCTATCGCTATTGCGTTCACGCTGATGGTAAGTTTTTATTGATTGAGAAAATAAGCCAGAAAGATTTGCGGTCACTTTCGGATAGGTGGATTGTCAGTGAGCTTAATCGGACAATTGAAGCGGTTACTGATAATTTGAATGAATATAAATTTTCGTTAGCAGGAGAAACGCTTGAAAAGTTTATTTGGAATGATTTTGCGTCGTGGTACCTTGAAATAAATAAGCTGGAAAATAATTCGAAAGTGCTTGGCTATATTTTGGATAAGATCTTGAAGCTGTCGCATCCTTTTGCTCCTTTTGTCACCGAAAAGATTTGGCAGGATATGTATGAGGGTAAATGTATTTTAATGGTCGAAAAATGGCCAGTGGCGGACAAAAAACTGATTGACAAAAAAGCTCAGATGGAATTTGATAGTCTCAGACAGGTTGTGAGTAAGATTAGGAATACCCGCACTAGCTATCACATCGATCCAGGCAAAACGATTCAAGTTTTTGCTAAAAAGGCAGAAAATAAAGAAGTATTGGAAAAACTGGCGCGGATAAAAATTGACATTGTTTCGAAAATTGATACCAATGGAATTGTGGTCGCTGGAAAAAAAATCAAGCTGACTTTGGCGATTTCCGACCTGGTGGACATAGAAAAAGAGAAAGCAAGATTGGGAAAGGAGATTGCTAATCTGGAGGGATTAATCGTGAAGACCGGAGCGCTGCTCGGTAATAAGAATTTTGTAAAAAGTGCACCAAAAGAGATCATTTTGGTGAATCAAGCGAAATTGAAAGAATATGGCGAGAAGCTGAAAATTCAGCAGGAACTCCTGAAAGGCTGCACATTGGCCAGTGCATAAATTCACATTTTATTCTTTTTATGTCATAATTCTTTTATAAGAAACCACCTAAATCTCCAAAGGAAAAGCAAAACAAAAAATGAACGTCTTAATTATTTTCAGTCATAAACTAATTTCATCTTTCTTGATGATTTTTTCTGCGTTAAGAAACTCTCTCTCTCTCTCTCTCTCTCGTAGTCCTCGCCTTGGGTATTTTTCTCAGCTTGATTTTGTCAAAAAAAGTTTTGCGCTCGCAGAAAAAAGTCAAAGACAAGCCAGCGACACATACCATCCAATACGGATTAGGAGACTTGCGGATCAAAAAAGCAAAAAAGCCTATCTTGAATTACTCAGTCTTCATCGGCATTATGCTTATCTTACTGGCTGTTTTTGCGTATAATTTTCCAGAAAAATATCAATTGGCTAGTTTGGCAAAATCTATAGAAACGCAAGATCAGTACAGACGCAGCAATGCTACGTCTGTACCGCAGGCAGACGGAAAAATCACCGCCAAATCTAATACTGGACAAACAATGGTCCTGGCTGCCACGGACACGAAGCTGCCCATGGCCAACGACCAACAGAAAAGCACTTTCCCCTTGAATGCCGTTCTCACCAATAAAGACGGCAACCTAATCGAGGGGCAATATTCGATGCGCTTTGCCCTCTATACCACCGACCGAACAGAAATTGATCTCTATCCTTCCGACACGGACCAAAACCAAAAACTCTGGGAAGAAATCCAAACCGTCACTATCAAAAATGGAACTTTCAATGTTGATTTGGGACAGATTAATGCTCTCCCTATTTTAGAC
>JBAXPY010000022.1:0-15791 GCA_037132035.1 Candidatus Moraniibacteriota bacterium
TTTTATTTGATAAATCGAAGTAGCGATCATTAGATTTTTAAATGATGTATCACGGCTATTTTTCAACTTTTGTCCTTTCAAGTTCAATATGCTAATATGAAGTAAATTAGAGTTAGAAATTTACCAAAAAAATAATGTATATCGAAAATCACAAACAACATCCCAAGAATAACGCTGAGGAAGAATTACTTCTGGAAAAAAACTGGGAAGAACCAGAAATGCTTCCTCCCCCCCATAGCATAGAACTCTTGGAGCAACATTCCAAGGACTCACACTTATCTTGGAGCGCACCAGAATTTGATATGGTTGAACAAAATAAAAAACGCCTTTCTTACGCCGCACTCGTCCTTCTCGCAATTATTGTCTATGCCACATTTACCAATAACCCCATAATGGCTATTGTTTTTGTTCTCATCGGGATTGTTGCTTATATGTACCTCAATAAAGAGCCGCGCATTCTCAATTTTCAAATCGTACCAGAGGGGATACTGGCCGGCAAAGAAATATACGAATTTGAAAATATTCGTTCTTTTTGGATATTCTATAATCCGGAGTATAAAAAAGTAATCAGCTTACACATAAAAAGTTATCTAACGCCTTTTGTGCATATTCCAATCAACAAGGAGGATCCTGTTGAAATCCGTCGAATATTACTCGAATACATCCCAGAAATAAAACAAGAACATAATGCAGTGGAGATATTGGAAAGATTTTTGGGAATATAAAAAATATTGCTATTTTCTTTTTTATATGCTAAAAAACATAGGTTATGTCCTTATAGCTCAGTGGATAGAGCGTCTGGTTGCGGTCCAGAAGGTCGCAGGTTCGATTCCTGCTAAGGACACAAATGAACATTCTTCTTAAAGATATTCCCAAAATCACTCCGAAGTATATTAAAATCCTGGAGAAGCTGGGGCTTTTTACCGTCCAAGATTTTTTATTCTATCTCCCTTTTCGTTATGATGATTTCTCACAGACAATTACACTTTCCGACGAATATATCAACTCTGTCGTAACAATTTCAGCAATAGTTACCAAAACTAAACTGAATCGTATTTTCCGTCGCAAAATGACCATTGCGGAAGTTTATCTGGAAGATGAAAATCAAACCCCCCTGAAAGCGATTTGGTTTAATCAACCTTTCATACTTGAATCAATGCCCATCGGCAGCGAAGTTCGCCTGTCAGGAAAACTAGAATTAAAAGGAAAATGTTTCACACTTTCCAATCCTGCTTGGGAAAGAGCTTCGCGCGAAAAAACCAACACGGGACAATTAGTTCCAGTCTATTCCGAGACCCCAGGCCTCACATCCAAATGGATTCGTTGGCAGATGAAAACTTTTTTGGAAAAAAATTCTCAACTGGAAGATTTTGTGCCAGAAGAACTTCGCAAAAAATTTCATCTTTACTCTTTAATTTCCGCACTCAGACAGATCCATTTTCCGGAAAATGGGGAGAAACTCCTTATCGCCCAAAAAACTTTTGCTTTTCGTGAAATGTTTTTGATGCAAATGAAAACACTACAAGTGAAAAATATCTGGGAAACACAAAGCGCGACCCAGCTTGCACTCGACGAAAAACTAATCAATAAATTCATTGAAGATCTTCCCTTCAAACTAACTGGAGCTCAACATAAATCTTCTTTTGAAATCCTGAGAGACTTGGAAAAAACAAGCCCAATGAATCGCCTTTTGAACGGCGATGTGGGTGCAGGAAAAACAGTTGTAGCAGCCATTTCCACGCTTAGCGTGCTTTCCCAAATACATCAAGTCGCCATCCTTGCTCCCACTGAAGTGCTCGCACTCCAGCACTTTGAAAGTTTTTGCAAACTATTTTCTGCGTATGATTTTAAAATTGCACTACTCACCAGTTCCTATAAATTAATTTTTCAAAGTTGGGAGCCAAAGGCGCAAAAGATTACGCGCGATCAAATGCTCGGGCAAATTGAAAATGGAGAAATAAACTTAGTCATTGGTACGCACGCAATTATTCAAAAAGATGTTAATTTCAAGAATCTTGCGCTAGTGATTATTGACGAGCAGCATCGCTTTGGCGTCGCCCAAAGATCTGAGCTGCAAAAAGAAACTATGCAACTCAAAGATGGAAAAAAGAAAACCATCCCCCATCTCCTCACCATGACTGCGACGCCAATTCCCCGGACACTGGCAATTGCTTTTTTTGGCAGTCTCGATTTATCCATTTTGGACGAGATGCCTAAAAATAGAAAGCCAATCGTCACAAGAATTGTCCTACCTACGCAAAGAGATCAGATTTATGCTTTTATGCGCAAAGAAATTAACGCCGGCCGCCAAGTTTTTGTCATCTTACCCTTCGTGGAAGAATCAAAGGTACTCACTGAAATAAAAGCGGCCACAGAAGAACACAAAAAATTAGCTGCTATTTTCCCGGAATATTCATTGGGCCTTCTACACGGCCGTCTCAAATCCAAAGAAAAAGAAACAGTAATGCAAGATTTCAAAGATAAAAAAAGCCAGATTCTTGTTTCCACATCCGTTGTCGAAGTGGGCATCGACATTCCCAATGCCACGATCATGCTCATCGAAAATTCCGACCGCTTTGGTCTTTCCCAACTTCACCAATTCCGTGGCCGCGTCGGTCGCGGAGAGCACCAGTCATATTGTTTTCTTTTCACTGACTCAGCCACCAAAACCGCACTGGAACGCATGCACGCAATGGAAAAAAGTAATGACGGATTTGAACTTTCGGAAATTGACTTGAAACTCCGTGGCCCGGGACAACTGCTCGGAAAATCCCAATCAGGACTCTCTGACATCGCCATGGAAAATCTCAATAATCTAAAATTAATCAAAATCGCCCGCGCAGAAGCGGAAAGCATTTTCAAAACGGATCCAAAACTAAAAAAACATCCACTTATCGCAAAAGCCTTGGAAAAATTCGCCAAAGATGTGCATTTGGAATGAGCCGTTTTATATCCAATAGCTTGAAAACAATTAATTAAATAATTTGGCGTTTGAAAATTGATTACCATATGCAATCTTTCTGCATAAGCATTATCATTTAGTTTTCGGACGCGTGAATAGCCTGGATTCCCGCCGGAGTTTATACTCGTGAAACGGGTGCGGAAATGACACGTTTTTTATCCCCTCTCCTTACTAAGGAGAGGGTTAGGGTGAGGTGGATTTAAAATTGCATCCTCATAAACCTTCAATAATTTATCCGTTGAGACTTCACTTGTAAAATTCTCCCTCGCAATTTTTCCTGATGCTTCGCCAAAACGCTTGCGCAAACTTGAATCATTAATCAACTTCAAAACAGCATCAGAAAATTCTTTTTCATCTTCGCGCACCAAAAAACCATTAGCTTTATTGAGCATAAGACTGCTAATTCCAGTGGAATTGACTGCTACAATCGGGAGACCCATATACATTGCTTCCAGCGGAATAATTCCTTGTGTTTCTGATTTTGAACCATAGACAAAAATATCCGCTGCCGCAAAATAATTTTTTACTTCTTCATGAGGGATAAGACCAGCGAAAATCACTGAGTTGGAAATTTTCTCTTTTTCACAATATTTTTTTAGCTCAGGCAAAAGATAGCCATCCCCCGCTACCACAAATTTCACTTTCTTATTTTCTTTCAAAATGTTTTTCACCGCGCGAAAAATAAATTCAATGTTTTTTTCTCCCGTCAGGCGTGAAACCAAAAAGAGCACAATCTCATCATCAGTAATTGCCAATTTTTTCCTCGTGCTTTCCCGGTCAGCTCCTGCAAACTTCTCCGCTTTGATTCCAGTGGCAATCGGGATAATTTCTTTTTTTACTCCCCATTTTCGGAGGATTGGAATAATCGAAGCCGTTGGAGCGATGACCGCGTCTGCGCCATTGGCATAATCCGTCGCTTTTTTGATAATATAATTCGCTGCCCATTTTTTAGGTACCAGTGGGATAAAATTAGTATATTGATCATAAAGCGTGTGCCAAGTGAACACCAAAGGAATCCTCTTTTTTTTCGCCCAATTTCTGGCGGCTGTTCCCAGAAGATTAGGATGCTGAGCATGAATAATGTCGATTTTGAGTTTTTTCAAAACCTTACGCATCTGCCAAGAATAAGGCAGGGACAGTGGAAAGCGAAACTTAAATTCAATATCAATTGAAGGATAGCGAAAAACGTTCGGATTTTCATCTAGACACCCCTTCCATTTGGGTGCAAAAATATAGACAGTGTGTCCCCGCTTTTCCAATTCCGCGCGAAATGTTTCCACGGAAACGGTCACGCCATAGGGATTAGGCAAAAAATTATTAGTAAAAATCGCAATATTCATAACTTCTAGTTTTCATCTAAAAATTGCAAAATTTCCTCAAAAATCTTTTCATTTTTAATGTCTGATATGAAAGTATGATAAGCCCGTTTAATATATTTCTTTTTCTTAATTTTCGAACCGATTTTTTCAAAAATCCTCTCCAAACTTTTTTTCGCCACAACATGATCACTCTGTGATTGAATAATAAAGCATGGCTGAATAATTTTTTCCAAGTTTTTGCGCGACTCCTTTATCAGCTCAAATGTTTCCAAAGCGCTCTTGATTGGATAGGTTTGATAGGAAATCAAACGCGTAATTGTTGAAGAAAGTCCAAAAGTCGGTGGATAGAACTTTTTATTATAAGCCTTAAAGAAGCATAGCAATTTAGCAAATGCCACTGTAATTTTTTCTAACTTAATTTTGTATGGCGTGGCCATCAAAATTAATCCGGAAATAGACTGATCTTTCTTGGCCAACATCATTGCCAAATTAGCACCGATTGAAGTACCGGCGACATAGACCTGACCATGCTCTTTTTTAAGCGCTTGATATTCTTTTTCTAAATCCACTAGCCAATCTGAAAAACTGATATCTTCCAGATTCCTTGGAACCGTTCCGTGTCCGCGAAGCATCGGAGCTGAAACGGTATAGCCACTCTCATTAAGATAGCGACCGAGACGACGTACTTCATAGGAAGTCGAAGTCCAGCCATGGATAAGTAAAATCGCCCGTCTATTTTCTCCTTGAAAATAAAACGACTGGTTAACCAAGCTCCTCTCACCTTGAAAAAGCAACTGCGGATCAGCAAAAAGCACACTTTTAACTTTTTCGTATATCCGTTTAACCATATAGGTCTATTTTACTCCGAGATATATATTTAGCAACTAGCCCTTATTCGATAAGCATACATACAACCGATCTCAATCTTAATTAACTTAAACTTAAAAATTAAAAAAACTCGCTTTTTATTTATCGCCATCGGTATAAAACATTTTCTTTGCCTGGCGATTCTTATAGATATTAACTACGATAAAAGTTATAATAGCCACGATAAAAATAACCCAGCCGATCCATTTAATATTATCGCGAATTTCTCGCCAAAGATAACCATAAAAATAACCCATTACAACTAAAAAGCCACTCCAAATGATTCCACCATAAAAAGAATATTTCAGAAATTTGCGAAAATTCATTTTGACAATACCCGCCGTTACGAAAGTAGCCCAACACAGTCCAGTTGTTGATTTAACTAAGAAAATAGTTTTTCCCCCGTGGCGCTCAAAATATTTCTCCATACGCGAAACTAGCTTTTCCGTAATGCCAATATATTTTCCCACTCCACGCGCAAAGCCCAGTCCAAATTTATAGCCGAAATAATAAAAAAGCACATCTCCAATCAAGTCCCCGGCAATAGACAATAAAAATACGACAAATATGTTAAAGGCACCAAGACTGGCCATCATAGCTGAAAGCAATGTCACAACGGGACCCTCAATAATCATGAGTGGCAACATTAGCCAATAGCCATAATATTGAAGAAAATGAAAAATACCCTGCCCTGCCTGATCAATCATATTTTTTCTTATTTATTATCACTTTTTAAATGCTATCATAAAAAAACCAACCATTCAATGCCAACTATTGATTTATTTTCTTTCTCATGCTACTATTTTTTTGGAACTATTATGTTCGCTATTTTTTTATTGGCCTCATCGTCTATCGGTTAGGACATCAGGTTTTCATCCTGAAAAGAGGGGTCCGACTCCCCTTGAGGCTACAATTAGTTATTAAAAACATCTATTCATTAGGTGTTTTTGGTTTTTAGTAATAGCGCGTAGGTCGGACGGGTATTTCAGAAAAACAAACTGCTTTGCTTTTTTGAAAACTCTGGCTCTGAGGGAGGAGTGAGGCATATGCCGCAGGCACGCTGAACGACGGATGAAGAGCGACTTCCCAGGCTACAATTAGTTATTAAAAAATGCCTTGGCTTCTATGAAGCCAAGGCATTTTATTATCTCGCTCGCATCACTACGGCAAGAAACTGCTTTTTCTGCTCATCAACATTGCTATCAGAGGTATTTTCGATAGCAATAAATACCGCATGTAACCAAAAGCTGCTCATCCAAAACCGTTCTTCCTCTGGCATTAGAGGCTGTTTTCCGGAAATGACACTAAGCCTCTTATCATACACACAAGGGAAGCGTAATATATTACTATCAGCCTCCATCATCTCCTTGCTGATTTTCTTGGCTTGGGCGTAAACTAACTTGCGATAACGCTCACCACCCAAGAACAACATCAATTTATTTTGGAATGCCTGAGCGTCTTTCTCCAATAATTCATACTCAATTTGATTATCGTTGCGTTTTTCCGGAGCGGACATATAGGCCTTATAGGCCTCCCTAGCAAATGCCAGTCCACTTGCCTTCGAACTGAATTTTATCCGCTCATTGATTGCCAAGATACGACTATGCGGAAAAAACTGCATCGCCATACCTGATAAGCAAAATCCCTCCCACTCTTCCCCCAGATTATAGTCCTGAATATCTAAAATAGGAGCAAAAATTATTCCGCTAGAACATTTCCCATCTTCCAGAACCATCGCTCCAAATTTCTGAGAAATACCCATCAAGGCATTTCTCTTTGCAAAATCATTGATCCGATTCAACTCATCGCTGCCAATAGCCAGCGTAATGCTTTGTAAATTAGCCAAAAGCTCCTTTTTAATATTATTTATCTTCTTAAATTCATCGCAACTCACCTCTCCCACAACTACTAAAAGTGCAAAAAAAATCACTACCGAAATCAAGAGCAGTCCTCTTTTCATGCAAATTCTCCTTTCGCTTATACTTTATTTTAATACTAAATAACCATTCAATACATTTGTTAATGAACTTTTATTGAATAGTATAGCCTATTTCATATAACTTGTCAAAATATTTCGATGACATATCCCCATCTTTGCAATTATTAGTCGCTTCCGCTACCATTAAGATTGTTATAAATTAAAATGAATCTAGCATGATTATCCTAGGCATTGAAACATCTTGTGATGAAACAGCGGCGGCAATAATTGAAACTCGAAGAGAGAAAATCAATCTCCTGTCTAATATTGTCTCATCTCAGATAGAGCTACACGCTGCGTGGGGAGGTGTCGTGCCAAATCTCGCTGCTCGTGAACACCTAAAAAATATCCTACCGGTAATTTCAGAAGCACTGAGAACAGCTAAAAAAAAATCTTCCGAGCTTGACCTTATTTGCATAACCAACGGACCAGGACTAATTCCAGCACTTCTCATCGGTACTACTACCGCCAAAACCCTGAGTTATCTTTGGCAAAAACCACTCCTGGGCATCCATCATATCGAAGGCCATATTTATGCTAATTTCCTAGATCTTACGCGCTCTGGGAAAAAAATTGAATTTCCAGCACTTTGTCTGGTTGTTTCTGGTGGACACACACAACTAGTTTTAATGCAAAAACATCTTGAGTATCAAATTATCGGCGAAACGCTAGACGATGCTGCTGGCGAAGCTTTTGATAAAGTTGCCCGCATTCTAGGCTTGAGCTATCCAGGTGGTCCAATTGTTTCCAAGATTGCGGATGAATATGCACCTGAAAAAAATCGATTCGAGATCAAGCTCCCGCGACCAATGCTTAAATCGAATAATTTTAATTTTTCTTTTTCCGGCATCAAGACTGCCGTACTCTACGCCACAAAAAAAAATCAAGAAAAATTAGCAGATCGAGATTTCATAGCTGAAATGTGTCGCGAATTTCAAACTGCCGTTTGTGACGTTTTAATCCATAAGACAATTAACGCCGCAAAAAAATATCAACCAAAGACGATCCTGCTTGCCGGTGGCGTAAGTGCAAATAACCATCTGCGAGGCCGCCTTAGTACGGCAATTTCAAAAAATTTAGCTGACACCACCTATTCCATTCCAGAATTAGCCCATAGCCTTGACAACGCTGCCATGATCGCCGTTGCCGGATTTTATCGCTGGAAAAACATGCCACCTGAAAATAAAGCTATCTTGAATAATACTTGGCAAAAACTAGAAACCAACGCAAACTTAAAGCTGAAAAAATAAAAACTATGCTTGCACAAGCTTTTTTTGAAGGAATAATCGCCGCACTTGGAGCGTTAATTTTGGAGCTAAGCCCACCAATTTTTGGATTGACAATATCCGAAACCTCTTTGATATTCCTTCTATTCACTGCCACAATTGAAGAAGCGATAAAATTCATTTTTATCTACAATCACTATGCAAAATTAAAAGTGAAAGAAAAAATCCTTTCTGGAGCTTTTCTTATCGGCCTAGGCTTTGCGTCTATCGACATATTCCTAAAACAATTATCCTATGAGGAAAACCTCCTATTTCCAATCATTGGAGTTTTTCTCGTTCACATTCTCACAACTTCACTTTTGGGATTATTTTTCCGAAAAAATACTACCAAACAAATAAGCCTAGGCATCTTCTTTCTTGGTCTAAATATTTTAGTGCATTTTCTCTATAATCTTCTCATTTTACGCCTGAATTAAACAAATACAGAATTAACTTGCCAAATACTGATAGTCAGCTATAATTTAAACATAGAGTAATAAATAATTTTTTGAAACTTATGACCAAAATAAAAAAATCTTTTCTCGAAAGACTAACCGGAGCAAGAACGATAGAAGAAGATACATACATCTCCGAGCGAACGATTTCACCAAGCGTGAGTATGTATGGAGAAGATGAGGAGATTGAAATGGAAAGAGAAATTGCAACACATTCAACGCCCAGCCGCTTTTCCAGAGAAGTAAGGGAAGAAAGTCAGCCTAATGATTTGAAGAATAATGAAGGCCAATTGACTATTGATGTTTACCAGACAGATAATGACATTGTCATTAAATCAACCATTGCAGGAGTAAAACCAGAAGATCTCGATGTTAGCATCAACAACGACATGCTCACGATTCGCGGAGAAAGAAAAAATGATGAACAGGTCATGGAAGAAAATTACTACTACCAGGAGTGTTATTGGGGTTCATTTTCACGCTCAGTCATTCTGCCAATTGATGTTGTTGCCGACAAGATTGAAGCTTCAATGAAAAATGGAATTTTGACAGTAAGAATGCCAAAGGCCGATAGCAATAAGTCGAAAAAAATTCAAGTTCGAGGGTTCTAACTAGTCAACATATCTACGTCTTTTTAACCTCGCTATTACTGCGAGGTTTTGTTTTTTATAGACATTGGCATCCGCCTTGATTTTAGCTTATTCTTGATGTATTCTTAATGATATGAAATTCATCTATTATTTCGCTGTTTTTTTATTTTTCCTATTTTTCTTCTCGCCTAGCTGTTTGGCCGAAGGGGCTGATTTAGGTTTTTTAACGACACAAGAATTTAGTGCGAATTTTGAAACTGATTTAACCCTAAAAGTAAAAGACCAAGACATCTCCATTTCAGCGGCAGAAATAGCTGACTGGCTCAAAATCAAGCCCTCACTCAGCTACACGAAAAGCTATGAGGCCGAGATAGAAAATGGCAACTTTTGTGCATATAAAAAATCGCTTCTTTGTAAGCTAGACTTCAGCTATCGCAAGGAAAGTGGCTTTAAGCAAAACATCTTTGTGACGTTGAATATGGAAATGATAAGGAAATCCATTACTAGCCTTGCCACTAAAATAAATAAAGAGCCAGCTGATTCTAAATTTAAAGTTGAAGAAGGAAAAGTTTCACTTTTTTTATTGAGCGAAAAAGGCTTAAAACTTGATGAGACAAAAAGTCTTGACTTGATATTATCTGCCTTAAAAAACAAAGCAACTAATGCTAAGATAGACCTGCCATACCAGGATATCAACCCTATTGTCGCTATTGATTCGGTCGATAATATGGGAATAGACACGCTGATTGGTGAAGGTCGTTCGAACTTCAGAGGCTCACCAAAAAATCGAATTTTCAATATCAACGTTGCTACTGATCGCTTCAATGGACTTCTCATTAAGCCCGGAGAGGAATTTTCATTTGTGAAGGTTTTAGGCGAAGTTGATGGCGAACATGGCTATTTGCCAGAACTCGTAATCAAAAAAGATAAAACTGAACCAGAATTCGGTGGAGGAATTTGCCAAGTTTCGACAACCGCTTTTCGCGCAGCAATTTATTCTGGACTAGAAATCACTGCCAGAAGGAACCATGCTTATCCTGTAGGGTATTACAACCCGCAAGGTATGGATTCAACCGTCTACGTCCCGAAACCCGATCTGCGCTTCAAAAATGACACACCTAACCATATCCTAATTCAGACGAAAATTGTCGGGACAGAATTAACCTTTCAGTTTTATGGCACTTCTGATGGAAGAAAAACGACTGTCATTGGTCCAACAATTTTAGAAAAAAATCCTGACGGATCAATGAAGACAACTTTTACCCAACAAATTAACGACAAAGATGGTAATTTGATTCGCGAAGATATATTCAAGAGCAACTATGAATCCCCTTCTAAATTCCCCCATCCTGGTGAAACTTCTGGCCTTCTCACTACGAAACCGAAAAAATGGTCCGACCGCGAGTGGCGGGTATACAAAACAGCACACGGGATAAATTAGACTATACGGCATAATTATCCAAGGATTGACCAAGGATTGACTTAGTTACCTATCTTTGATAAGCTAATATCATTGCCAATGGGCAATTTTTTATCTCGAACAGTTTTCATTATTATCTGCGCCGGTAGCTTCCGCCCGAGGCGGACAGGCAGCATAGATTGAACGTACGCACGTGGCTTTAAAACTCAAAAAGTATTAGTACTCTGCGCCGGTAGCTCAGTGGATAGAGCAGTAGCCTTCTAAGCTATTGGTCGCAGGTTCGATTCCTGCCCGGCGCACTTTCTCATGAAACATAAAACATGCAGCATGTAACAAAAGCATGATTTGATGTATAATTTATCCTGTTACATGTTTTATGCTACATGTTTCATGATTTTGCCCTTATAGCTCAGTTGGTAGAGCAGCTCCCTCTTAAGGAGATGGTCCCAGGTTCGAATCCTGGTGAGGGCACAGGAAAAAATTAAAGTTTTCAGAGTGGTGGCTATAGTTTAGTGGTAAAACTCGGGTTTGTGGTACCTGCGTCGAGAGTTCGATTCTCTCTAGCCACCCCCCTGAAAATTTTAGGAACAAAATAAGAAAGTGTCTATGCGCCCTTAGCTCAGCGGATTAGAGCATCTGGCTTCGGACCAGAGGGTCGGGGGTTCGAGTCCCTCAGGGCGCACCAAAATATGAAAGGCTTTCCATACCACGGGAATCTTTTTAGATATCAGCACCGCTGATCTTCATAATTACGCAGGATATTTCAAAACCAGCTACGCTCTGGTTTTTTATTTTCCCTCCAATTTTGCCACTTCAATATATTTGCGCCAAACTCTTTGCAAATTCAAAACTTTTTGGCGGGTATAAAAATATTTTTTAGTTTGTTCTTCGAATTGTTCCAGCTCCAACCCTGTTTCGCAAATATCGCGCGCTTGCTCCAGATAGACAACCATTTTGTTGCAACTAAGCATCACTTTATCTAAAATCAAAAGACATTGATCGCTGGAACCGAAACGGCAAGAATGCGCTTCGGCGATTTGATGAGGAATAGACAGGGCTAGGGCGGTCATGTTTTTGATTATATAATTTTTCGTCCCGCTCCCGATATTGCTTTCACTTAGCGGCATGTCCCCTATTCCTTTCTGACCATCACCAACACTAAGACGAGGCAATGCCTCGTCTCTACATAAATTCTTAGCCACAAACACGCTGGCTTCGAGGGATTTTTGATACACCTCTAAATCTGTAAAATGCTTAACCGACTTCTTTGGATTATAGGGTTTTTGATTGTAATTTGTGAAATTTTTCTGATACATAAAAATATAAATTTATTTATTTGACCCTTTTTGACCCTTGCTACGCGAAGAACTAGAAACTTCGGGAGCGGGACGGATATTCTCCACCTTCTTCGGATTATCATTTAACTTGTAGTTCCCTTCAATCGTCGTAATATTTCTTCTTTTGCGTTTTTTCTCTGGCTTATAGACGACATGTAAAGGGAAAAATTCGAAATAATCTTTTTCATCAAACCAGGCACATTTGAAGTTGAAAACTTTGAGACCAGTGAGACGAGAAAGCGCCAGGGCGTAAATTGTCAGTTGTTCAATCGGACGCTCCTTTGCCGCATTGGGCTTGTAGTCGAGAATGTGGATTTGGCCGTTTCTGATTTGCACGAAATCGATGTGACCCGTAATTAGTTTTGGCAAATCTTCGGCGGGATATTTTTCGATTTCTTTGTTGGCTTTTCTTTCCTCTGGAGTTTGTTTCTTGTAGAGCTCAAAACCAAGTTGCGTCTGCATATGCGCCAAATCTTCTCGCCGAAGATAGATTGGCACTTCGGTGGCAATTGTAACGCTGTCATTGGCGAGCATAAACCGTTGCAAAGCGTCGTGGCGATCTTTGGACTCTTCCACTGACTCCAACACAAATTTGGCCATCTTGTTCGCGAAATTATGTTTGCCCCGCACGATCATTTCAGTTTTGTTAAACATCAGCGGGGTTTCCGAGGCACGTGCGCCTTCTTGAAAATATTGATGCGGACACTCGACAGGCACAAGATCGAGAAATTCTTTCAATGGCCAAAATTTGCTATGTTTCCAGTCTTCTTGGATAATTAAAATGGTCTTGGATCTGTGATGACGGAAGCGATAAAGTTGACGGTGCGCCAAAGTGGCGCTGGAAATCGTTTGTTCGGGAGGAAATAGTTTGATAGAGAATGGACGCATGCGAGCGAAGGCACAGAGGGGCTCGTATTGGGTGATCCATGCAAGTAATGTTGCAGCGCTAATGCAAGAATTGCCATTAGGGTAGAGACTAGTCCGCCAGCTGGCGGACTCGTCTTGGTATTGTTGGTTCGCATCTTGACGTTCATTGCTTTCAAGACGAGGCAGTGCCTCGTCTCTACAGCAGCGAAAAATAGCTGACGCTTTTTTCGCAGATTCCTCTAGGCTATACCCGAGATAATACAAACTAATCGCATCAAGAATAACGCTGATTGGATAGTGCTTGCCTTTGGTCGAACCAGGAGTGAAGGTTTTTTGGCAATCATTACAAAGATAGAGTTGAACGGTTTCATTCTTTTTTTGGCGAGTTCCTCGTTTGACGAAATTGGCACCATGGCAATAAGGACAACTTATTTCAAGGAAATTCTTTTTCGGAGCGTCTTTTTTTTCGACGCCCATGGGAATTTTTTCTTCCGTTTCCGGAGTTGGATTTTCCTCTATATTTTTGTTTGACATGAAATTAGCCTTACGCTAAAATTAGGACATGATTAAGAAAAATAAGGTGACAACTAAATACATTACTGAAAAATATCTGGACAAACGTCTTGAGGAGCAGGATAAGCGTCTTGAGAAAACGCTGGATGAGCGTTTTGAGAAACAGGACAAACGCTTTGATAAGCGCATGGATAAACGTTTCAATAAACAAACCGCAGAGATTGATAAGCGCATGGATAAACGTTTTGAGGAACAAGATAGGCGTTTTGATAAGCGCATGGATGGGCGTTTTGAGGAATACACCAAGGTCATTCTTGATGCGTTCGATTCTCGATTCAATCGACTGGACACACGAATTGATGATTTGAGAACGGAACTGAAATCTGATATTGATAATCTGCACATAGCCTTGGATAAAACAATAAAATCGCAAGCCGATCATAACCAGGAATTTGTAATTGTGAAAGCAGAAGTAAAGCAGATGAAACAGGTTTTCAAGCAAAAACTGGGAGTGGAAATCCGGGCAGTTTGAATTTATTTTACTTTTTTCCCCAACCGGCCAAGTGCCGGTTTTTTGATTGTTTCAATTTGGTTAATTTTGGAAAAATTATTTAACAATCAGCCAGTTGAATTCGATATCCTTATCCAAGTCCGGGGCTTCGATTTTAACCTTGAATCCAACTCCGGAATCAATATCATCTTCGTCATAATAAAGTGTTTTGCCTTGAGTTGGTCCCTTGGGGGTAAGGTATAGTTTAATGTTGGTGCTTGCCTCTGTGGTCAAAATCTTGACTGATTCCAGTTTTCCCGCTTTAATTACGTTTGTGCCGGAAATTTGCGCGCCCAACTTCAATTTCTGACCGTCCAGGGTTTCCGCCTTAACTGTTCCAAGCGCTTCAATATCTGTCGCACTAATTTTTCCAGTGAACGTGTTGAGGGGTGCGTTCTTTTTGGCGAAGTTGTCAATATTTTTCACATCGAATGCGAGAAGAAAATCATTGAAGGCTTTGTTTTGAATTTGGATATCCTCCATTTGTTTTTGGAGATCAGAAATATCCTTTTTTTCCACCGCTATTTGGTCTTTTAAAGTTTTAACCTGTTTTGTTGTCAATTCATTAAGACTAGCTCCGATCAGTTGCAATTTATTGTCCACGGAAAGGTTCTGATCAGTAAGTTGTCCGGTCAGCTGCTCTACGATTTTGTTTTGATTTTCCGTGATACCAGTGATGGCCGAATTGAGGTTTTGGCCGTTGGCAATGACGTTGCCGTTCAAACTTATGGTATCGGCGGTGATAGTCATATCACGATTTTGGAGTGCCCCTATCTCACGATTTCCGAATGAAATGACCGTTCCCGCTGAATTCGTGATATGAAAGCTAGCTCCAAGAGCACTCATTTGATCGGTCATCCCGGTGATTTGGGTTTGTTGCTCCTGGACCGCGCTAGTGAGCAAGGAAGTGAGTTGCGGATATTTGACTCCTTGTAGTTTTCCGGTTTTCGAGTAGACAGCAAGGAGAGGGTTCACGGATGCCACTTCTTCGGCAATAAAGCCCAGATCCTTCTCTCCTGAGGCATTCCAGTTGAATTTGACGGGTCGCAACTTCATTAAAGTCTCCATTCCCAGTCCGAGGTCTTGCACGCTGTTTTTGAGAGCACCGAGAGAGGAACAAGGAGCGAGTTGACCGAGAGAGTTTTTGCAAATCGCCGTATTACTATCCCCTGTGCCATCGACATACTTAATTGCACCATTAACATCTAATTTTGAAAGGGGGCTCGTCGTCCCGATGCCGACGTTGCCGTTATTTTTTACTACCAATCCTGTTCCCGTTAACCCAGAAATATTTGCTGCAAAACTCGTAGAAAGAGAGTCGACTCCCAAAACACTTAATCTTGCACCAGGCGTCGTCGTCCCGATGCCGACGTTGCCTAGACCATCTACAATAAATTTTGACCCACTTCCTTGCACAACTTCAAATGATGTATATGATGCAACTCCTCCAGTGTTGTAAAATCTAACGCCCTTACTTGAAGCAGCATAAGCGACTGTGCTCATTAACCAATTGTTTCCAGTTGGTGCAGTCTTTATTTGAACGCTACCCTGCCACGGATCAGTTGTATCTAATGCAAGATCACTGATACCCATTATTCTGTTAGCTCCCGCCACACCGTATGCATGTAGCGTTGCCCCCGGTGCCGTCGTCCCGATGCCGACGTTGCC
>JBAXPY010000023.1:0-15757 GCA_037132035.1 Candidatus Moraniibacteriota bacterium
ATCAAAAACATAAAAGCCTGTCACAGCAAAATTACTCTTGGGTTTTTTTGGTTTTTCCTCAATGGAAATGGCGTTATCATGCTCATCAAATTCCACTACGCCAAAACGCTCTGGGTCACTAACTTTTTTGGCAAAGACTAGCCCGCCTTTTTCAAACTTTTTAATCTTTGCGCTTAAATCGTCTTCAAAAATATTATCCCCCAGCGCCATCGCCACGCTATCGTTGCCAATAAACGTTTCTCCCAAAATGAAAGCATCAGCGAGACCGCGGGGAATTTTTTGTACACGAAATTCCAAATGAATCCCTACGCCCTCAAAAATTGATCCCAAAAGATTAATAAATTGCCCCGAGTGCTCGGGAGCAACAATGATCAAAATTTCTTTTATCCCAGCCTTAATAAGTACATTTAGGGGATAAAAAATCATCTGTCTATCATAAACAGGAAGTAGTTGTTTTGAAGTCGTGGCTGTGAGCGGAAAAAGACGCGTTGCTGTTCCTCCAGCTAATATTATTCCTTTCATATGAATTTATTTTTGACAATTACTTAGACATGAGGCTTTTGCTTCAGCTGGCAGGCTCTCACACATTTGGCAGACATCTACTCCTGGCTTACCACCGACTCCTTTTGGCAGAGCATTTAGCATTTGAGAAAGATCATTAAATTGAATGTCGGTTGGGAGCACAAATTTGGAAGCGTCAACATTCCATTTCTTGCAATTATAATCAAACTTACTATCCAAATCCTCACTCCGAGTGGCAATATCTTGTCCGCCAGGTACCTTGGTAGCTGGATTCGCTTGAAAATCCTCTGCCAATTTCTTCGCTTCATCCATTTTCATTTTTGTTCCCATCTTGGAAAACGAACTCCATTGATAAAGCCATTCTCCATCATTTAAGATAAAACTCTTCATTTCTCCCTTTTCTGGCTGAGAAGAAAGAAATTCTTGATAGAATTTATCACCGTTCACATAGACCGTACCACTAACTCTCCCTGATTCATTATCAGCCGACCAAGAACATTGCATGCTTGTTCCTTTGGCCATCAAATCTTTAAGTGAACCGGAAAACATGCTGCTCCCGCCATCATCTTTTTTCTCCGCAATTAGAGCAGTTTTTTCAACTGGCTTTTTTTGATCAGTCACTTCTGGCGCCTTATTTCCACAACCCGCAAGCACTAAAACTAGAAATAACGCTCCGAGCCAAATAGTTTGTTTTTTCATTAGATTAAGATTAAAAAAATTATGCTCCTATCTTAGCACTATTTCATTTATTTTCAAAATTTCTCCTTTCTATCCTCGCCCAGCTTTCTGCGCCCCAGTTTCATCTGAACCGAAATGATGAGCAATTTCATGCCTAACTGTACTAATAATTTGCTTCTTTAATTCTTCTTCCGTTCGACACACACTTTCAATGGGCTTTTTGAATAACGTAATCCTATCGGGAAAAACCAATCCAATGTTGAGTCTTTTTGCTTGATGATAACCCTCATAAAGCCCTAAAAGTGTCACATCGGATCTTTTGGAAAGCTTCACTTTGCGCAATTGTTCCTCAGTGGGATAATCCTCAACAAAAAAAGCCAGATTATTAATCCACGCTCGATATTTTTCCGGCACCCCATCAATCGCTTCGGCCACTAATTTTTCAAATTGTTGCTTGGAAACTTGCATTAATTTTGTAATGATTATTCCGAATGATCGCACACCTTGTCTCCGTTAACATCAACATAACTAGCACATTTTCCGGGAAATTCGCAATCCTTCTCATCAAAAGGACAATCGCCGGTCGCGCTGGTTTTTTGTTCAAAAAAGTAAACATCAATAACTGCTCTGAAATCTTCTGTTTCCAGAGTATTCCCCTCTTTGTTTTTGAGCTCATATTTCAAGCCGATTTCTTTTAATTTCAAACTAGTGTCAATATCTTTTGGCAACGCTAATTTAGCTTGAAATTCAGCCAATGGAACCTTTGTCACCTCAATCACATATTGTAAAGTATTGCTCCCGCGAATGTCTGCCGTATTGATTTCACCTTTTACGTTAACAATATTTGACTCCGGCTTAGTTTTCCAAAAAGGAGTAAATGGCGCGATGACCAAGGGAAGAATTACCAAAACAACAACTAGAGTAGTAAAGGGTTTTTTGGAAATTTTTTCACCAAAAATCGCAAAACTTAGGCTTTTTTCCGGACAATTTCTAATGCACTTTCCGCAACCAATGCAGTCCGCCTCGTCAACCGTTTTTGCCGTCGCAATTTTTAAATTAGCTGGACAATTATTGTCACAAACTCCGCAACTACTACAAGTTTTGACATCTCTCTCGATTTCCATAAAACTAAATTTTCGGATTAATCCGAAAAATGCTCCCAGTGGACAAAAATAGCGACACCATAAATTCTTGGAAAATAGCGCCCCAACAAGCACAAAAGCTAAAACTCCATATCCAATAATTTTCTCCTCGAATTCAATCCCGAGATGCATCAAAGCATTATAGGGATCATAGTTGCGAAAAACCAAATCTCCGAGATAGAAAGAATAATAAACAACTGTGGCAAGCACCAAATATTTCACATAGCGTAAATATTTGTCCAGCCCGGCTGGTAATTCAAGATCTTTTTTGATCCCCAATTTCCTGCCCAATGCTCGAAGCCATTCTTGAAGCGCTCCTAATGGACAAAAAAAGCCACAAAAAATCCTCCCAAGAAAAAGCGTTCCAACCAGAAATATCCCAAGCAGAATAAATGAACTAGTGAAAATTCTTTTTAGAAATTCTCCTTTAAAAAGAAGCGTGAAAAAACTTTCCACCGCCCCAAAAGGGCAATATGCGTCAATCGGTGCAGCTTTTTCCACTCCTAATTTTTGATGGATAATCGCCAGGGAAAATACTGCCACTACAATTACCAGTTGAACAAAGAAACGTAATGATAGTTTTGAAAATATTTTTGGCATATTTTTTTTATTATAATAAAATTTACCTTTGTTAAAGCTACGGCGAATCCCGCTTTCTTATTACTCTGGCGGGCTATATCACGCCGAAGCTTTAGCATACCCTGCAGATTCATCCGCCGAAGCTTTAGCATGTCCTGCGGATTCATCCGCCGAAGCTTCAGCGAAGGCGGAGAGACAGGGATTCGAACCCTGGGTCACTTTTAAGGGCGACAACGGTTTTCGAAACCGTCCCATTCGACCACTCTGGCATCTCTCCAAAAAAGACATAATATCAATCTACCACGCATATTGGGTTTTGTGTAGTATTGCGCAAAAAAAAGACATAACGACGCTACGTCTCTGCAAAATAAGCCTAATTTCTATTACAACCTCCACAATTCTGACCTGGTCCAAGATTGCCTCCTGGGACAACATTTCTCATCATTCCTCGCATCGGACCGCGCTTGAGCCAAATATCATCTAATCCTGCCATATCAACAACCCAACCAGTGGCAATAATCGCTAAAACAAAGCCTAGAACTAAAAACCAAAAGTTTTTCTTATAGGAAAAGTCGAATTTTTTCAACAACACCACTCCAAAGATTAGCGCTAAAATTGCTATGAGCGGCACCCAGAGCGAAAAACTCGAGAGCAATTGCTCAAGGCGAAATTGCCCCATTGGTCCATGTGTGCGCATTAAAAAGCTCATCAAACTGACCAAAAAAATTGCCGTAATGCTCGAAGCGACCAAGCCAATAAAGACAAGAAGTGACCCCAATAAAAAATAACTCCTAGGACGCATTTTAATCTGACCCTTGTGAATTTTATCCATTACCGCACTGGAAATATTTTCTACTTCTTTTGGCATATTTTTTGCATTAATAATTTTGCTCGACTAATCCGCGTTGCCACTGTCCCCTGGGGAATTCTTAAAATATCCCCGATTTCTTCATAAGATTTTTCTTCGATATAAAATAGCGCTAACGGTTCGGAATAATTAAGCGGAATTTTAGATAGGCATTTTTCAATCGCTCTAGTAATTTCTTTTTGAGAAAAATCTTTTTCCAGATTTTCCGAACTTTCAAAATCAAATTCAGGAAGCATCGGAAGTTCCTTGCGATATTTTTTCAAAATATTGAGCGCCTCATTATGCACGATGCGATAAATCCAACTGGAAAATTTTTTCTTTGGATCAAACCCATTAAGATTAATAAAAGCTCGAGTAAAGGCTTCCTGCACAACGTCCTTCGCCCGGTGTTCGTCTTTCACTAAGTTATTTGCATAACGCAAAAGCCGAGACTGATAGCGCTCCATTAAATAATTATAAAATTCCTGATCTTCCGATTGGACTTTTTCCACAATTTCTTCATCAGTCAGACTCAAAATTTCTTTTTTAATTTCCTTGCTTGGCATAATCTAATCTTATCAAAAAAACCATCGATACACCAAGCTCCAGTTAAAACCGGAGCTTGGTGCTTGCGCCAACCGCAGATTAACGCTTCTGACATCCGCCCATTCCTTGGCCTCTACCTCCACCAGTTCCCGCACCTAATCCAAGCTCTGCTCGAATTTTTTGCGCTTCAACTGTCTTGCCTTGCAACATCAAATCATGCGCTTCGGCAAATTTTGCAAAATTATCCTTATTAATAACTTGCATCGCACGACCTCTCCCGGCCATCAAATTTTTCCAAGCATCATAATCTTTATTTTCAAACGCTTTTAGCATTGCGTCATGACGTTCTTCAGAATAATTAGGCCCCTTGACGTTTGGGTCACCCTTGAAAGCTTGCGAATTATTCGAAAAAGCAATCGCGCCTCCCAAAATCACTGCCAGCGCACCTAGTCCCAATATTGTTTTATTCATGTTATTCATATGGTTGATTTATTATTATTTAATTTAACTAAGTATTTATCGACCCCTCTGATATTAATACAACTTGAGATAGGATTTTCTTTCACCTTTCAATATATATACAAAAAAGCGCCTCAATGAGGCGCTAAATCAGAAAGTTTAAGAGATAAACTAGATACTTTTTTCAGAAGTACTTTTGCCCAATGCCTTTTTCCACTTACTTGCGTCCCAAGTCAATTTATCCCGCAAAGTGCTTTCAACTAAATAGGTGTTTTTTATGCCGTCTTTTCTCATATAGAATTGATCCGGCGCGGTGCCAACTTTACCCACAAGAAATAGTGAAGTTTGGCCATTTTGCGTAAGGATAAGTTTAATAGAAGTCTCTTTGTCCACTCCGAACTTAGCTTGATTGGCTTCATTTTGTGAAACCATTTCCTTGACTGCTAGATTTTTTAAGCTAGCAAAAAAATCAGAAAGCTTTGTTTCGTCAACTTCAGCGTCTCCAAGCTTCCATACTCCCTCCTGAGAAATTAGCACCTGCTCAGCTTCTCCATTTTTAATTGCAATTTTTTCAACTGCTTTTTCTGAAAAATTAGAAAAATCCAAACTACTGTTCTTTGACCCATTATTGCTTTCACCACTTCCAATTTGTCTGCTAAGCCAAGGCATGGCAATAATAAATGCCATAACAATGAAGACACCAATTAAAATTTTTATATTTTTATTATCCATATGAATAGTGATTAAATTGATTTAAGCTTCATAAACATCATTTTTTCTTTTCTTCCGTTTCCATAGTCGCAATGTTCCATAACCGATGGTCACCACGAAAATCAATCCTAGGTTGCCAAATTTGATTAAATCAGGATCGGAGCTGTTTGTGAAATTAAACTTTCGCTCAGCTAGATTTTTAATTCTAATCTTACTTAATGATTGCTCTTGCCCCAGCCAAGAAAGCGCATCCAAGGCAAAGGCAAGATTGGTTTGGCCATTTTGCATAAACTGATCTGAAAGAAAATTCGAACTGCCAACAATCACGATGCGTGATTGGCTCTTCCCTTCTTGCTTTGGTGTAAGAGCAAGCGCAAGCGTCTTTTGCCCTAGACCAGTCTGACTGAATTTTTGATTCGGCGTAATATCAAACGCCGTAGATTGCACTCCCGAGAAAGCAGAAGAGGTAAATAGGTCGGCTTTTTCCCAACCCTTATCTTCGATAACTTTCGCGTCCGCTTCTAGGGAGCTGCTCCAAGGCAATAATATGTTTTCCAGCTTATTGGCTATTGGTAAGGAATTTTGCGATCTTGTCGCCCGCACCCAAAATGGATACGGCAGAGCAAATCTTGTCTGACCGCCACTAAAACTCACGACTTCATTAGATTTTAGATCATATACTAAATCTTTTTTTACCTCCACGCCAGTTTCATCTTTGACAAAATCTGCCAAATTCTTTTCATTAACAGACACTTTCGTATCTGTTGGAGAGACCACTGCGCCATCAATCAAAAATAAGACACTGCCACCCCCAGCAATAAAATCTGCCACTGCCTTTTTTTCTTCGCTGGAAAATTCTTGGTTAGGACCAGCAATCACAAGCACCTTGACGTCAGACGGAATAACTAATTTCCCCACTTGATCAATACTACTTTTAGTTTCCTTGGCTTTTCCAGTGGCAGTTTTATCCGTGACAGTGCCAGCATTCCCACCACTAGTCGCCACTGGTACAATTTCAAACTGCTTAGCCAATTCTTGTTGCAAAGCTCTATAATCAGTGGAGATACTCTTCTCGCCATGCCCAGAAACGAAACCAAGCTTATTTTTCTTCTCCGTCGTCAGGCCTTTGATAAAACTAGTCAATTGATATTCCAGATCATTAATGTTTTCCACAAAAGGAATGCTCTCATGTTTCCCACCATAAGCTACGGCGAGACCAAGATAGCCTTCGTTGACCTGAAACTGCTCATCTGAAATAACATTGAAACGCACTGGACCAATTCCAAGAGAAGCCGCTTCCTTAGCAAGCGCACTATCACCAGAGGGATTTTTAATGCTCACGCGGATATTGCCCTTGGAAAAATTCTGATAGTCTGCCAAAATATCCTTTGTTTCACGCAAAACTGGCTGCAATTGTGCCGGCAATTTATCCGAGGCATAAAGAGAAATATTCACAATGTCTGGCAGGTTTTCGGCAATATCTCGGGTAGTATCGGACAGAGTGTAAATTTTTTCCTCCGTCAAATCAAGTCGGCCAGGAATTTTAATGCCAATCATATTGGACAAAACAAAAATACCAACAAACAAAATTATGGCAATTTTAATGTTGCGAAAAGCTAATTTTCTGTTGCCATATTTATTCCTAAGCAATCCGAGATAGGCCAAACCAAGAAAAACTACTGAGAGAGAAATAAAATACCACAAATCACGAAGATCAATAACGCCCCGCGCCATCGAATCGAAGTGAGTAGAAAGCGAGAGTTGCTCAAAGAAAGGTGCCAGCTCAAATGGCAATCGCGCCGTTACCAACTCCGTACCCGACATAATCAAGAAAAAACTGGCAATGATAGTTACTAAAAAAGCTGAGATCTGACTCGAAAAAAGTCCGGAAATAACAATCCCCAGACTCGCAAGCGCTGACACGGCAAAAACACTTGCCAGATATTGTCCCACGACTTGCCCGAAATCAAGGTTACCAAATTTTCCCATGCTCCATGCCAAGGGAAAAATAAACAAAAGAGTTATTGCAAAAAAAATTACGATACTCAAAAATTTCCCCACAACTAATTGGATCTGACGCAAAGGATGTGTCAAGAGAAATTCCATTGTCCCCTCACTTTTTTCCTCGGCCAGAGATCCCATTGTGAGCACAGGGACAACAACAAGCAAAATCCATGGCAAAAGATCAAAAAGCCCACGAAGTGATACTTCCCCAACCAAAAATACGCTACGGAAAAAAAGAAATTCCCAAAGAAAGAGGAACGCCAACATAACAACATAGGCAGTAGGATTATTATAATAGGCCTGCAATTCTTTTTTAATGATCGTTAGGATGTTTTTCATACTACTTTTAAAAAAAATAATTATACTAGCGGCTCAGGTATTCGCTAAAATTAGATTATCTTTAGCCAAAACTATACAAACTGAGTTGTCCAAAACACCAAACCAGATACGTTGCTTATTGAATTAGAAAGGGCTCGCGCTTTGAATCTAATTTTAGCGAATACATGAGCCTGAATAAAATTAAACTACGCCTTAGTTAATACTTGGAAAATCTCCTCTAGTCGTTGCTCCTCTTCATGTAAATTCCAGATAACCCAACGATTGTCCCAAGTTAATTTGGCGATATCTTTTTGCGCCGTGTGTCCCTCTTCGAGAATTAACTTGCCCTGTAATCTGTCATTTTCTTTTTTTTCAACCTCTAATTTACGAACATGCGCCAAGCTGCGAAGTTGAGATTCGACTTCTTTTCCTTCCAAATCAAAATGCAGAATTTTTTCCTTTTGAGAGAGTCGGGAAAGATCATCAGCTGTACCATCCGCCACAAGTTTTCCTTGATTAATGATTAGTAGCCGACTACAAACAGCAGAAGCCTCTTGCATCACATGCGTGCTAAGAATTATAGTATGCTCCTTGGCAAGATCCTTGATCAATTGTCGGATCTCCCCTCTTTGATTGGGATCCAAGCCCTCTGTCGGTTCGTCCATAATAATGATTTGCGGCTTATGGATAAGAGCCGCTGCAATCCCCACTCTCTGCCGATATCCTTTGGAAAGCTCTCCGATGGGGCGATAATATACCTTTTCAATCGCAACAGCTTTCACAACGAAATCCAAGGCTTCGGCCTTTTTCTCAGCCGGAATCTGATGCAAGCTAGCTGCCAAATCCAAAAATTCCGCCACTTGCATATTTTTGTAGAGCGGATTATTTTCCGGCAAATAACCAATCTTTTTTTGCGCGGCAATAGGATCTTTTTCAATATCCACTCCATCGATTGTAATTTTTCCCTTATCAGCAGAGAGAAAGCCCGTCAGCATCCGCATTGTCGTCGTTTTGCCCGCGCCATTTGGTCCGAGAAATCCCAAAACTTCACCGGAGTGAATTTCGAAAGATAGATCGTCCACCGCCTTTACGTTCCCAAATTTCTTGGTCAAATTCGTGACTTTGATCATAGGTTTGTTTTTTACTAATTGGTTAACTCAATAGCTCGCAATGTCCACCCACCAACTACTATTTTATAAAATTGACTTATCTTGTCAAGCAAGTGTATCGGATGAGCACAACACCTTGACCATTTTTTATTTCCTGCTACACTAAAGCCATGAAGAATTTTAACTCCAACAATTCGATCTCTCGCCGTGCAACCTTGCTCCACTTGAGGTTGTTTGGTTATTGTTAATTTTCCCAATAGTTAGTTACCAAACAGCCTCGTGGGCTGTTTTTTTGTATTTATTTTTTTTAAATCATCAACTTTTATGCAAACTTTTTCTCAAAAATCTAACCGCCGTCGCAACAAATCTTTTTCAGTTTTGTTGCTATGGCTTGATTTCTTGAGCCATAACAGCTGGACTGAAACGTTTGGCTCAGCAAGAACATTAACAATAAATAGGGTAAGGAGGTCTATTATGTCGGTAAAACTGAAGACATGTCTTTGCGGCAAGTGCACCAAAAATCTTTTGGCTGTTAAGTTTTGCACTTTCGGAAAACCAAACAAAAAAAGTGCGAAAAAAATCATCCAGCTGGTTCGGTTTTTACGGAATAAACATGGAGCAAAAATGCTCCCGCGAACAGTGGACTTTTATTTGTCCCACGAGACTATTGTGGTCAAAAACTTCTTTGGTAAGGTGATTGGCATTATTTCGATTGTTGCTTGGGACGACTCTAATATAGAGATTGTGTCACACGCGATACACCCCTCCTATCAAGGGCAGGGATTGGGAGCGTTACTTTTTGATAAAATGAAGAAAAAGCTGCGCCTTTTTAATCCCGGCGCGATATTCTGCTTCACCAATCAAGTTGAATTTTATGGAAAGCTTGGATTTGTGAAAACTGATCCTGCCCAATTTGGCAAAAAAATCCAAGACAACTGCAATGGTTGTCCAAATGGACCGAATGGTCCTGGTTTTGATCCTTGCCCAGAATTTGCCATGCGCTATACTGGCAATCCCTGGAAGAAAAAGGGCGAAATGCACTGTTAGCGCAACAAAAAAACCACCTCGAAACTGCGGGGTGGTCATTTTTTTTATTTAATTTATCCCTAAAATCTCTCCTGCATAATCGATATTTTCATCACCTCACCAAAAAGATCAGCCAATCATTTCCCAGGGCAAATCTTTTTTCCCAAAATGCCCATAGGCGGCAGTTGCCTGAAAAATTGGCGTTCGCAAATTCAATCTTTCAATGATTGACTTCGGACGGAAATCGAACTCTTTTCTAACCAGTTCCGAAAGATCATTCCCCTTCTCATCAATCGCTTCCACCATGAGCGGCTCAACTTTGCCAATAGCATAAGCCACACTAACAAGGCATTCTTTCGCAAGACCCCTGGCTACGATATTTTTAGCTGCGTAACGAGCCATGTAAGCTGCGCTACGATCAACCTTACTCGGATCCTTTCCTGAAAAAGCTCCCCCGCCATGCGGAACTAAACCGCAGTATGTATCCACCATAATTTTTCTCCCAGTAAGACCCGCATCAGCTTCAAAACCACCTTGAACAAATTTTCCGGTCGGATTAATAAGAATCTCAATTCCTGACAAATCTCCAACCACTGGTTTTATCAAATTTTCCACAAGCAGTGTCTTTATTTTTTCTTGTGAAATATTTTCAGCATGCTGAGTGCTAACTAGGACTGTTTTTATTTCCCCATCGACAATTGTTAGTTGCGTTTTCCCATCTGGTCCAAGCCAGAAAAATTCCGAATTATTCCTGCGCAGACCTTCCAACCTTTCAGCCAAGGTGTGAACCTTCACCACCGCCTCCGGCATAAATTCCCGCGTTTCATCTGTAGCATAGCCATACATGATTCCTTGATCACCCGCTCCACCGGTGTCCACACCTTGAGCAATATCCGACGACTGCTGGGAAATTTTAACCATAACATCCAGCTCTTGGTCATAGCCAATGTTTTTGTAGACTTCTCGTGCTATCGCAGCATAATCCACCTTAGCCCGTGTCGTAACCTCCCCACCAATCATGAGAGTTCCGTGTCCGCCAAAAGTTTCTATGCCTGCACGGCTCATCGGATCCTCCCGAAGACATGCATCCAAAATTGCATCAGAAATCTGATCGCAAACCTTGTCAGGATGCCCAGCTGTTACACTTTCCACTGTATACGTTTTTGGTTTGTAAAACATATTTAAAATATATTTAATAAATTAGGAATTAAAAAAAATCTCCTTTCGAAGAAAAAAGAGATATAAAAATCGACCTTTATCTCTCCCCTTCGGGGCTGAAAGTGGCACCTTTTTGAAGAAGTCATCTTCAACGGTTGCCGGATGGATCAATGAGTCAGTACTCTCCCCATCACTCTGGATAATTTCTATTTAATTGTAATTTTAGGATAGCACGCTATATCAAAAAAGGCAAAAATGGCCCTGAATTGACTTCGCTCATCACATATGCTAACAATTAATTAAACGATCGAAGATTTAGCACAACTAACCACAAGGGAGGGTGAAAAAATGGAGATCAATCTAAGAGGCAAGATGGAAACTCTTTGCATGAAGGATTTTTTTATGGGCATCGTTGTGGCTGCAATTGAACATCAAACGGTGGGCCACATTTACAAGATAATTCTTCTCGTCTTAGCGTATATGGCATTATACGGCTACGAAAAAACCAGAGAAATAAGCTTCCCCTTTTTATGTGTAAGAATCATAATCGTTTTATTTGGAGCTGCCTTTGGTTTACGTGCAATGAAAGCGCTACTTTAACTTTCAATTAACTGCCAAACCGATGCAAAGACTGTATTTTTTGACAACTCAAAAATACAGTCTTTTATTACATTCATTGCCTTCTTAGATCAAGCTCAGTATCTGCACAAAAAAATGACCACCCCGTAGTTTTGTGGTAGTCATTTTTTTTATTTCACAGCTCTTTTCCCGGACTATTTTATCCCCAAAATCTCTCCCACATAATCGACATCTTTGTCGCCACGACCGGAAAGATTAACGATAATGATTTCATCTTTTTTCAACTTCCCCGCCAACTTGATCGCGTGCGCCACAGCGTGCCCACTTTCCAGAGCTGGGATTACTCCTTCAGTTTTACTAAGCACCTGAAAAGCTTCGAGTGCTTCTTTATCATTAACCGAAACATATTCAACTCGATTTTGATCTTTGAGATGCGAATGTTGCGGCCCAACTCCAGGGTAATCAAGCCCCGATGCAATCGAATGTACTGGCAGCGGTTCACCTTTTTCGTCTTGCAAAAGATAAGAAAACATTCCATGCAATGTTCCCGGAGTTCCCAAGGTTAGCGTTGCGGCTTGATCCCCTGGCTTGAAACTTTTTCCGGCTGGCTCCACGCCGATCATTTTCACATCGTCATCCAAAAAGGCATGAAAAAGTCCCATTGCGTTTGACCCACCACCAACACAAGCAACTAGATAATTCGGCAACTTATTTTCTTTTTGCAAGATCTGCTCGCGCGCCTCTCTTCCAATAATCGATTGAAAATCTCGCACCATCATCGGATAGGGATGCGGTCCAACTACCGAACCAATGCCAAAAAAAGTATCTTCATACTCTTTTATATACACCTCGAAAGCGCTATCCACCGCATCTTTTAGGCATTTTCCGCCACTTTCCACTGTCACGACTTTCGCGCCAAGCAAAAGCATCCTCAAAACATTTTGGTGTTGTTTTTTGACATCAATCGCGCCCATGTGAATCTCACACTCCAATCCGACCAATGCCGCCGCTGTTGCCAGCGCCACTCCATGCTGTCCCGCTCCAGTTTCCGCGAGCAACTTTTTCTTTCCCATTCTTTTCGCCAAAAGCGCTTGCCCTAATGTATGATTAATCTTGTGCGCTCCGGTGTGATTCAAGTCTTCACGTTTGAGATAGATTTTTGCTCCACCACATTTCTCCGTTAAGTTTTTGGCAAAAAATAATGAAGATGGTCGCCCAACATAATCCGCAAGTAGCGTATTTAATTCCTCTCGGAACACTGGATCATTTTTTGCAATCTCGTAGGCATTCGCCACTTCATCCAATGCGTCTTTCAACTGCGGCGGAACAAATTGCCCGCCATATTCGCCAAAAAAGCCTTCGCAATTTGGCAAGTTTTGATAATTATTTTTCTCAACATTTAAGTTTTTCATAGAATTATTTTAAGTTAATTTAGAATTAAAATTAGCACGGCTAAAATACCAAAATAATCTTTCGCCAATAATACGCGCCTGGTTTTCGAAAATAAATTCTACTTTGCATAAAAATGAAAAATAAACACAAAAAAACCGCCCCTTGCAGGCGATAAATAATTCCTAAAAAGATAGCAAAAATTACCGCCTACAATAGTGAGCGGACCACCAACCTAGATTTATTTTTACTGATGTTATTTTCATAATGGTAGATTAGCAATGGTTATGTTTTATGTCAAATTGGCAGACTGCGTTACGCCAAATCTAGACTTCGACGGGCATTGGGACGATATTAAAAATTATTTGCATTTCCTACAGAAAAGAAACACCCGATAAAATAAACAAAATAATCCCAAGTACTAAAACAAGTACACCAACCGAATATCTCCTTTTTTTATTTTCAATAACCGAACTCCATATATTTTTTCTTGTAGTAAAGGCATTTCCAAGAAAAATTTGCCCAAAACTCATTAAAAATCTACCGACTGCATCCCAAAATGATTGAGAAAGTAAAAGCAAAGCAAGGGCTACTAAAATTAAAACTATAGAAACTAAGAAAATTCTCATAATTTAATGTAAAAAAATATTACAATCAGTTACAAACTACATTTTGATAATATCAATTTGAAGATAAAATAGCAAACTCTTGCCAGAAAAATTTCGCTTAATGTAAAACTTGGCGGAGAGTATGGGACGAAGTTAGAACTTATATGCAAACGATAGCTTTAACTTGAAAAACCGTTTAACTTTCGTGCTACTCATTCTTTATCCCCATAATGATTAATTGCATAAGAAAGAATAGCTCCGATTATATCCTGATTTCCTTGTTGTGCAAAATTTATCAATCTTGGTTTTGATTTATTATTTTCTGAAAATTGCAATCCATTTGTAAAAAGCTGAATATCTAAAATTTTATCTAATTTAACAGCAAAAGATTTATTATTGCCCCGAAAAATTGCTCGCTTACTAGTTATTACCAATTCTCCACTGCTTACGGCCACAATACCAGTTTCGCTAACTGAATGTCCACGAAATCCTCCAACTCTATAGCTAACGCCTTTCATTATGCGAAAACTCATACCTTGCGACCCACCTTCAAATCTTCGGCGTAAAACTTTTTCTTCAGCTAATGTAGCTGGTTCTACCCAATACGCCCTTTCGCCTTTCTGCATTATCAAATTCGTTACTGGTATCATTGGCATATTGCCTTGCTGGATTTCGTTCAAAAGGCGCAAGCGAGCAAGTTCTTTCTTGCTTGACTGAATTTCATCATCAGCAAGACCAAGATATTTTTGAATACTCAAAAGTTCTTGTTCCTCATCTTTTGTAACCTGCTCATCAGATTTTGCAACAGCAAAAGCCGTAGTAAAAATTTCAGCCCTCATTCCTCTTACATCTTCATCAGTTAAGTCAAGCTCGCTTTTCTTTTTATCAAGTTCGCCCAGTTCTTCCTTGGTAATTTTTCCATCATTGACCGCCTGAAGTAACGCCTGCTTGAACCCCTTTTTGTTAAAAGATTTTTGTTTGGCGTCTTTGTACTTATTTATAATTGTTTGAAAAATACTCATATTTTATTTTAACAGATTAATAATATTATTTTCTTTGTATTTTATCATTTTTTTCTGACATCTAGTAATACGATTATTCCAATCTCCATTCCAGCCTTGCTTTTCAGCTTGCTTGGCATATCCTATAGTCTCATCAAACCTCCCTTGTTTCTCTAGAATTATGCATAGCTGTGAGTATCCCTCATGAGCTGGCAATTGACTATTGAGGTATTCTTTTTTAAATGCTATCGCCGATTTTTCTGATATTTCTATTTGTTTCAAGGCGGAATCAATTGAAATTTGTAATGACGCTGGGTCATTATCCCTATCCTTATAAAATAATTTCATTTTTGTTGGATAGAAAAAGTGTAAGTTTATTATATCTTTTTCTGCTTCAACAAATTCTTCTGCTTTTGAAATTATTCTATGTGCAATACTTCTATCTCTCGGATTATCGAACCAGCCCGTTAAATTAGTTAAAAATGATAAAGTGCTATTATTGCCCAACATTTCAAGCTTTCCCTTTGATAGTATATCTTCTGACGCGCCCATAGGCTGAAAAATATCAACCATATGGCTTCTTTCTTCTTCTGTAAAAGTATTCAACCACCAATCTTTCAAATCATAATATCCAATATATCCCTCGGGTTCATTATTTGAATTAAAAAATTTTTCAAAAATCATAGTTTATTTTAAAAAATAATCAATACTTTGTTTATAAAGTTTAGCGAACTTTTTCACTTCCAAAATATCCAATCTATATTCTCCCGATTCAACACGAGAAACATAGGATTGTGGTCGTTTCATTGCTTTAGCAACTTCAATTTGCAAAAGTCCTGATTCAGCCCTTGCCTTTTTCATCCTTTCGATAAATAGGGCATATTCTTTTGTTCGTATTGTGCTACCCATATACTAACAGCGTATATGCAAAAAATCAATATCTAAAATCTGGATATTATGTTAATATGTGAAAAGATAATAATTTAACAAAAACATATGTTAAAAAAGTACTTCTGCTTAGTTGCGTTGTTATTAATTCCATTCTCCTCAGCCCTAGCCGAAACTGACAAGTCCGTTACTG